>JASHQD010000183.1 GCA_030037755.1 Terriglobia bacterium | reverse complement strand
CTTCGGTACGGCGGTGAGGACACCGCCGCTACAGCGGGCAACCGCAGATCTCAACGCGGGAGCGCGGTCATGATCGCGCGATGTCCCGTGGTAATCGAGAAGTACTCGATCCACTGTTTGCGAATTCCCTCGGCTCGCTCGATGAGCTCGCGGCTCGGCTTGGCGCCGTTCTGCACCACCATCACGATGCCCGTGTTGAATCCTCTTTGCGACCGGTCCACGGCGGGCAAGCGCGGGCCTTCGGCAGCGATCACGTCCTGGATGGTGACCCTGGTGCGGTCGGCCTTGAAGATGGGGTGGCCGTTCGCGTCCTTTCCCGCGGGAACCAAGTGGCGCAGGATGAAAAAGTCAGGCACTTCGGCGGCGGAAATCAGCCCCATCAGATAGAGGTCCAGGTAACTATATCCCGTGGCTGGCACGTAATAGTCGTCGTCGAGTTGGGTATAAGTGCCGTCAAAGTTATCCTGCCAGACGCCGCCTCCCATGATGGATGCTTCGGTCGGCCGCCGGTAGGGAAACGCGACGGGCGCCTGCAATCCTTGTGCCCAGTGGACGGGGCCGAGGTCAATCGTCTCGTCGCCAGCCTTGGCCGTCACGAACGCACCCCAGCGATGTCCCATTTCGTGCCCAATCTGTGACATCGCTACATGTACGGCGGCAACTTGCCGTCAGCGGATATCTCCTCGAGTTGGCGCCGGTAAAACGTGATGTCGTGACTCGTTCCGATGGGCGCGTCAGCGGGCGGACGCTCTTGCATCTGATTGGAGCCGACGAAGACGGGCTGGACGAACTGCCACTGGAATCTGCCCGGCGAGCAATACGACTTGAGATCGCCCTGGGTCGCGCCGATTCCCGTAACCGCGCCGCCCACCGCTCCGAGCGGCCCGTCGCTCGGCGTGCCTGCCTCCTGGTTGTCGACGCGAAAATCCGAGTAGTAGGCGAGAAAGTCGAAGTTGTCACCCAGGCTCTTGATCACGCTGCAGGTCAGGTCACGTGGATTCGGGAGAGCATAGTAGTGAAAGGACTCGTAAACGAGGGAGAAGGGCCCGTCATGGGGTTTAAGCGAAGAGAGGTGAACTTGCGGATTGCGGATGCCGCTTAGCGCGACGGGCCGGGCGGCGATCTCGGCAACCGTTTTCTCCGGGTCGCCAGCCGACGTCTCAGCGGCCACGTAGATCTCGGTCGCTTTGCCAAGCGCCTCCGGCACAATCCCCTGAGTCGAGATGGTGTTGCCGCTCGTTTTCACGCTGCGCGACAATCCTGCACCGAAGGCGACGTATCGCGATGCGCTCCCGGCACGTCTTGGCTTGAAACCGCGAATCGTCCACACGGCATCGGGACGGGCCGTTGCGGCGGGTCCTGCAGTCGGCTTATGGACGTAAAAGAAGACTCGGCAGGCGATTCCGTCGAGGCCCGCGTCTCCTTCGGGCAATACGGGCCCGGCGGTTTCGAATGTGACCTTCAGGAACAAGCCGTCAACGACCGAGAGCTTCAGGCTCTGAAGGTCGAGATGAGGTGCGACGCCGCCGTGATTCGACGCCCCGAGCGTGGCGAGAGGTTTCTCCACTCCGCCCGAGACAAGAGGGTAGACGCCGACGATCGCGTCCCCGGCCGCAAGCTGGTCGTACGACATCTCGATCGTACCGTCCTTGTAGAGCACAGCCTGAAACCGGTTGACGGTCTTCGTCCAGGTAAAGTCCTGAATATTCCCAAAGTGTTCGGTCAGATCCCACGTCACCACCACGCGATCCGCGAGTTCCTTCACGTAACGATCGCCCGACATGCGAGGCTTGAAAAAGACGCAGATCGCCGGAACCGTATTCGCCAGGCTCGGCGCCGCCTCGCTCAAAGCGTCGAAGCGGCCAATCGACACGCCACCCTGATCGGGCGCTCGCGGTGCGGAATCGAAATCCGATCCGCCTTCGCTCGGGCGTTCGCCGAATCGAATCGATCCGGTCACGCCGACCGAAAAGACGTCCCAGTTTTTACCCGAGAAAGGAAAGGAGAAAGCGCGCAGTGTGACCTGGTGCTCGCTGATCTTCTGGCCGAACTCCGGATCCCAGTGCAACGGCAGGTTCTCGACGCGGTAGCCCGCAGATCCGGGCGTGAAGCGAAGCGTGCGACGTTGCAGGTCGAAGAGGTTTTCGCGGCCGAGCGCCCCTCTCTTAAGCTCCAGCACGATCAGGTTGCCGAGAACGGAGACGTTGCCGATCGGCCTGCCGGGTTCCTCTCGTTCCTGAGCCCGAATGCCCGTGCCCGGCAGGAGAATGGCCCATAGGATCAGGGACAGTTCGAAGGTGAAGCGATGGCTTCTGCTCACGCGCTCCTCGCATCAAGTCTCGGAAACATGTATACAAGATTTTGGCGTCGGAAGGAAAGTCGTTCCTTGATTGCGCCCGTGGAGCTGTGCCTTGGCGCCAGCCAATGAACAACACTCGGACTTTTGAAACGGCCCAGCGAACGAACCTGTGACTTGACACACCCGGGTGGCGGTGCCAAGATCGTTGCGCGACGCCGCTCGGTTCCGCACTTCTGCGCAAAGTAACGCGAACGCGGCTCTATTGAGGAATGGCCGACGGACTACATTCAGGGTGTAGCGCTCCGAAAGGGCCGTGGCGTTGGGCCCTCTCTTTGGCGCCAGGATTCCGGCGGCTGTGGGGCTGTCTCTCTCTGGCAATAAGCCGAAGTTCCCCCACTTTTTCCTAGGCGTCCGGAGTCCTCACTGAGTCAGACGTGGACTGCCGCGCGTTTGGGCAGCGAAGCCGGCTGTCGAAGCACTGGGGTCAAAGTGGAGTCTAGCACGCTGGATGTGATTCGCGGCGCCAGCCGTGAAATCGAGAGGTTTCTCCATCAATACGGTTCCTCCTCTGTCCGGATTGAGGGATCGATTCCCGATTTTGCGCCGCTCAGCGAAGCGGTGAATCGTGCGGGAGAAATGCTGCAAGGTATACGTCCGCAAGAATTGGATCTCGCCACTCGGGCTGAACTTGACGATTACGCGCGGAAGCTCAGGCAGCTGAACGAGACGCTGGAGAGGCTGCAACCGCTGCTCGAGGCGCGGCGGGACGTTATCCGCGAGCGCCTGGGCAAGATCCGACGAGCCCTGGATTGGGTGGACTCGTTCCACCAAACCCGGGAGTAAGCCTCAGTCATCCGATTCCTTTGCTACTTGAGGTAGTTGAGCAGGCTGTCCTGCGAAACCTGGCTGGCCGCGGCAATCGCGGCCTGCAGCGTGGTTTCCGCCTGCGAGAGATTGGTGGCTACCTGCGCTTCATCGGCGCCGATCAGGTTGGTTTGGTTCGTCTGTAATGTCAGCTTCTCCTGGCTGAGGTTCGTGCTCTCGCTATCCAACTGCTGAAGCGTTTCGCCGTAGTTGCTACGCTGGTCGATGACGTTGTTGAGGGCTGATTGAAGGTTGGTGATGTCGGTGGCGATGGCGGATTGGTTGCCGGCGCTGATGTCGGTACTCAGATTGCCGAGGTACTGGAAGGTGAGGTCGGGTTGCCCCGCGACCGCGGGTGCCCCAAAGATCGTGCTGCCAGGGAGGCCCAGAGAGACCGTCTGACCCTCGCCCACGTCGACGCTGTTCACGGTGGTGTTTCCCACGTACACGCCGGTCGCGCTGTAAGGTTGTTTCTGCACCGCGGTTCCCGCGAACACGTAGTTACCCTGATAGGTGGTGTTGGCGAGCCCGATCACTTGTTGCTGGATCTGGTCCACCTGATTGCCCAAGGCTTGCAGCTCACTCGTAGACAGCGTTCCACCGGCGGCTTCGGTGCCTACCGAGATCGCCTGGGTGAGGCTGCTCACCACGGAGTTGAGGGCGGAATCGGCTGTGTTTAGGGAGCTTTGCACCGTGCTCACGCTATAAGAGAACTGGTCCACATCGGCCATTTGCGCGCGGCTCAACACCAACTGTCCCGCCGCGATGGGGTTGTCGGAAAGCGTATTTACACTTTGTCCCGTGGAGGCTTCGAGCACCGCCTGATTCTCATTCTGGCGGTCGGTCTGCAAGTCCGCAATCAAACTGGTGTATAACTCTGAGGGGACGACGCGCACGTCGAATTCTCCTTTAGCTGCCCGAACCCAGGCTGATCGCAAGTTGCGCGATCTCGCTGATAACGCTCACTACGCGGGCCGACGCGCTGTAAGCGTTCTGATACTGGATAAGATTGGCCGATTCTTCATCGAGGCTCACCCCGGAGACCGAGGCCTTCTGGTTCTGAAGCTGCTGCACGACGAGGTCCTGCGCCGTTTGCTGATTCGTGGCCTGTTGCACCTGGGTACCCATGCCGGTGACGAAGCTCGAATAGTAGTCCATCACACTTTGTCCGCCGAGCCCGGTGAGCGACTGGTTCTCAAGGTTGGCCAGGGCGATCGCGTTCCCGTTGCTTCCGGATGTACCGTCGGCGCTCGCCGCAATCTTCGAAGGATCCGATATGGCGACCGACATCTGGGCGGCCGCGCCGGCATCGGAAGTTCCCGAAGGGGGAGTAAACAGGCTCGCACCGGCGTCTCCGTTCAGGTCATAGCCGGCCTTCTGTTGAGAATTCACGGCACTGATGATGTTGGCAGCCAGGTTGTCGAGACTGCTTTGCGCCGGCGTCACGCCCTGATTCAACGCCTGAAGATAACCGCCCAGCGTGCCTCCGGTAAGTCCCGACGTCACGTCCTGCCCTTGTGAAAAGACGTCTTGGTTGCCTGACGATGTTGGAGCTGTCGAAAGAGCGTAACTCTCCTGGCCGGCAACCAGCAAGGCGCCGCTGGTGGTGGTTAGATTTACCGAACCGTCCGACGCCTTGATATTGTTTACCCCGACCAGACCGGAAAGCTGCTCGATCAACTGGTCCCGCTGATCGAGAAGCTGACTCGGATTCGTGCCCAATCCCTGGGCGCCCGAAATCTGTCCATTGAGCTGCGCGATCTGCGAAGTCAGCTGGTTGATTTCAGATACTGCTTGAGGAATGCCCTGATTCAGACCGGCTTGCACTTCGCTAAGCCCTGCTGACGCCCGGTTCAAGGCGGTGGCAAGGGTCTGGGCGGTGCTGAGCACGGACTGCCGCAAGGACGAATCGGTAGGATCGGTCGACAGGTTTTGCAGGCTGTTAAAGAATTGGCTCAAGGGCGCCTGCAGCCCTGCTCCTTGCGCCTCGTTGAAGAGGCTTTCCACCTGCGTCAGGGATTGCAGATTGGAATTGATCTGCCCTTGCTGTTGCAGTGCCTGTTGCAAACCTAGTTCGACCACCTGATCACGAATGCCGTTCACCTGCGAGAGCGTCACACCCTGTCCGTATTCGACTCCGGCCTGGTCGATGGATGGGTTCTCTTCGAAGACCGGAACCTCGCGCGAATATCCGGGCGTATTCGCGTTAGCGACGTTGTTGCTCGTCACCTGAAGAGCACCTTGGTCCGCCAGCAAGGCTTGTGAAGCCAGCGACAAGATCCCGTTCAGATTGCCCATATCAGAAGCCCCTCTCTGCGGCTCGGAAGGAGGACCCCTTCGCTTTTGGGCCCTCATAGACACCCATGGAGTTGGTAACCAGGTTATAGAGAATGTCCAAGTGACGACGCGAACGCCTGATCAGGTCTGCCTGAACGTCGCTTAACGTTTGGACCCGGCGCCGGACAGCGTCATGCTCTTCCAGCAGCAATCGAAGGCGCTCCCGCGACTCCGAATCCAGGCCGGCCGCCATCTCCTCAAGGCCAAGCACCTGACTTCCACCTGGCCCGTGCCGGAGTGTCCCCTGAGCCATGAGCCACTGATCCAGACGATGAATCTCCTCGAGCAGCATCTCCTGCTGGGCGTTATGACGGTTGATGGCGTCGAGATCAAGGTGTACCAGCGCCCTCCGGCTCTCAAGCAGCTCAGCCTCCAGAGCACGAAGCTCTCGCGTGCGTGCAACGATCAACTCGGCGACGGACTGGGGCTCAGGTTTCATGGCTCACGCGTTTACATCGAGCTTGTGGGGTTCTTCGTCGTCCTGCTCGTCCGGCTCCTCTTGACCCTCGTCTCCGGTTTCAGGGCGGGCTCGTGCACGCTCTCGCCGCCGCTTCTCCAGAATCCGGTCGTGGTCTTCTGGGGATTCGCCAGTCAGCGGGATCCGCACGGTGGTAACGTTCGGTAAATCCTCGGCCATACGCCTACCTCGGTCATGGAAAGTCGAACCTGAACTCGCCAGTGGTCCCGGGCGGCCGATTCTGATGCACATTATGCCGGATCAGATGAGGCTTTATTCGTTCGAAGAGCCTGTGCGAAACAGTTGGTTTTGAAGTGCGTCGGCAATCCGGGAGTCCGAGACCTGGTACTGACCCTTCTGAATGGCTTCTTTGAGTGCCGCCACACGCTCATTCCGGACTTCCGGTAGCTTTTGAAGTTCGATGGCCAGGTTGCTCGCAGTAGTTCGTACAGAAAAGCTTGCGCCTTCCGATTGCTCCGTGCCGAGCGCTTGAGACGAGTTGGCTACCTTCGGACTTGTCGCCCGATCGAGCCCGAGCGGCTGGCTGCCCGCCGAATTGGTTCCATCGATCTTCATACGCCACCTGCCTTAGCCTTTAAGATCGGCAGGCTGGTCGAAACCTTTAATCTCGATTACCCTCCTCATATCATGAGACTTATGGAATCTGCCCGGCGTCCTTCGCGTCATTGATCTGCGGAAGATTGCGGCGCAGTGCGGGTTCCAGGCAGCGAAATATCATGCGCGCGATGCCGATCCCGCCGGCACCGACGATTCCCATGGCCACTGCATTCATCGCGAACCCCTTCAGCCCGTCCAGCCCTGAGCCGAGCGCGCCGCCGGACCGATCGTCGAGGTCTTTCTCGGCCTCCTGCCACCACGAGGAGATGAGGTGCGCCTCAAATTCCTGCGCGGCGTTCAGCAGTTTGCGTCCGGCGGGCGTGTTGCGGAGTGCGTCTTCGGCGGCCTGCGTCGTTGCGACTTGGCTTTGTACCTGCGACGCCGCGCCCGCGAGTGAAATGTTCATCAAATCACCTCTACATCTGCCTGCAAGGATCCGGCGGTCCTCAACGCCTCGAGGATGGCTGCGATGTCACGCGGCGTGGCTCCGATGGCGAGCAATCCGTTCACAAGCTCGTCGACGGTGGCCCCTTCGCGCAGTTCCACCCGTCGGGCTGCCGACTCGTTCGCTTGTACTGACGTCTGCGGCACCACTGTTGTTTGGCCGTCTGAGCCCGGCGCCGGCTGCGATACCTGGAAGACAGTGGTGATCTGTACCACGAGATTGCCGTGCATGATCGAGGCTGCGCCCAGGGTGACCCCTTTTCCCATGACAACGGTGCCGGTGCGCTCATTCACGACAACCCGGGCGGGCTCCTGTACGTTTACGGTCATATTCTGGATCTTGGAAATCAGCCTGGGCACGTTCTCTCCCGAGGTAGCCGCGTCGACGTCCACCCGGCGGCTGTCGACCACCGTAGCGATTGATTTTCCGAGGGCTTGGTTGATTGCCGCTGCAGTGTTCTCTGCAGTCGTGAAGTCCGGCTCTCGGAGGAGGAGCGAAATCGTCCGCATCCGGTTCAAATCTACAGCGGTGTCCTGTTCCACAACGCCGCCACCCGGAATCGTCGCGGTGGTTGGGTGGTTCTGCAATACGGAATTCGAGTGAGCGCCTGCAGAGAATCCCCCCAGAATCACGGGGCCCTGGGCCAGGGCGTAGACGCGGCCATCGGGCCCGCTGAGCGGAGTCATGACGGGAACACCGCCCTCGAGGCTCTTGGCATCGCCCGTCGACGCCACGTTGACGTCGATTTTTTGACCCGGACGCGCGAACGGAGGCAGGTTGGCGGTGACGAAGACCGCGGCCACGTTCCGCGTTTGAATTAAGTTCCCGGAGACTTGAACTCCCATCTTTCGAAGAGCATTGGCCACGCTTTGGTTGGAAAAGAGCGTCTGCTGGCTGTCACCCGTCCGGTTCAAACCGACCACCAGGCCGTAGCCTACCAGCGGGTTTTCTCGTATTCCTTGAACTGTCGTAACGTCTCCGATGCGCGTCGCGCGTCCTTCGCTGTTCGCAACTCTGGCAGGCGCGCCCGCGGCGAGCACGAAAGCAAGCGCTAAGAGGAGGCGAAGATTGCAGGTCATCAGAAACCCACCAGTTTGAGAAGGAGGCGCGTGACCTTATTGGGCGGCGCCGTTTCGTCACTGACTACACCCTTGCCTTCGACCTCCACCTGGAGATTGGCCACTTGCGTCGAGTTAACGGAATTGTCAGGCGCCAGGTCGCTGGGACGAACAATGCCGCGCACGATCACGTGCTGTCTCTGATTGTCCACGTAAACGTCGCGCGCCGCCTGAACCACGAGATAGCTGTTTGGCAGCACGGTGACAACCGTGCCCGTCAGATTGGTGGTCAACTCGTGACTCGAGGCTGTCGTAGCGCTGCCGTCGAGCGCGTTCTGCGACTGCGGGCTGAATAGATTGTTGAGTTTTGCCGTCGGCTTGAAAGCTCCGTACAGGGCACTCAGGCTGGAACTGGCCGAAAAGGACCTTGACGCTTTCGACGTGCCGGAAGCAGATGCTGAAGTCGTTTCCGAAATGTCAATCGTGATCAAATCGCCCACGTGGGCTGCCTTGTCGTCCCTGGCCATATCAGCAAGACTTCCCCCGGCGCTCCAGAGGCTGCCCACTGTCGTAGTTGGCGCTGACACGATCTGGCTCGCCTGTCGAACATATTGCTCGAGTGCCTGGTCATACGGAGGCTGAGGCTTGCTGGGATCCGGCTTCTTCTTGGCCACAGCGACCGCACAGGGGAACAATGAAAGCGCCAGACTGCCAGTTATCAGTAACGACCTGTTCCTGATATTCGCCGAATGCCACATTGGCTTCTTCTCCTCTACAGGGTCGCAGTCAGGAGCGCGGGGCCCACAACTTGGGCGCTGAAGATTCTGAGCGTCAAGGGGTCACGCGCGTGGACCTGCTGACCCAGCGTTCCGGACTGGAGAGGTACAACGACCGTGGTGATACGACAATCAGGGCCCTGAATTACCAGGCGTGTGGCCACACCGGCTTTGACCAGCGTAGCGGCTCCTGTCCGCCTGCCCCCGTCTCTCTTCGGGGTGGGTGCTGTCGCACTGGAGATCGCGCGGTCGACTGTGTGCGCCTTCGCCACATCGTCCAACCGGCCGGATAGTGTCACGTAGAAAGGTAAGTTTCGCGGTTCCTTGGAGGTCCAGAGCCGGAACCGTGTGACGCGCTGCAGTGGGTCGAACTGGACATCGGCAACTTCGAGTCCCGGGTCGTCACCGGAGAAGCATACCGGGGTTATCAGTGAAAAATCGACCGGATCCCTGGCGCGGCCCGTTCCCAGCGCGGAACCGAGGGCAGCGGACACCTGCTCGCGCGACACCAAGTGACAAGTGCGCCGGACGGTAATCTCTGTCGGAATCGAAAGACCTCCCGCGAGCGCCGGATTGCCGGCAATTGTCTCGAGGATTTCTGCGCGAGTCAGCAGGCGCGATTGACCGGGCATCGGCGCCGGCCCAATTGAGATCGTTGCGCTCGCTTCACGAAGTGGGGCCGGAGCGGCTTCTGGGAGAAGTTCGGAAAGGAGAACTGTCTGAGTTCCTATTTCGACCTGGGAGAGGAGTATTACAGGCCCGGTCGCGGCAGGCGCGGCCAACGCCAGTGCCCACGCACCGAAACAACCCAGAACGCTTTGAAGCAATCGCCGAATCAACATGAGAGCCTGCTTACCGGCTAGGAAGGTTATTCAAGTCCTGGAACATCTGGTCTGCCGCCTGGACGACTTTGGAGTCTGATTCATATGCCCGCTGCGTCAGGATCATCTGAATAAACTGATCGACC
>JASHQD010000182.1 GCA_030037755.1 Terriglobia bacterium | reverse complement strand
CCAAAAAAGCCCACTTTTTGCGCGTTTTTCGCCCGACCGAACCCAATCGACGCTGGGTCAGGCCGCGGGTTGTGGTGCGGGTCTGCGGCCCAACAGCCGCCGCTGGACGATGCGGCTGATTCGGGTCAAGTGCGCATTGACTTCCTGAATGCGGAGGAGCTTCGCGAGAACGAGCGTGATGGCGAGTCCGACCGAGTTGCCGATTACGAGCAGCACGAAGGCGCCGGTCATCGAGCGCCAGGGAATATAAATCTTCAGGCGCTGGTCGACCAGGTACGTCGCATAGCCGGCGACGGCCGAAGCGAAAGCGATTTTGAAAAAGAAGACGATGTTGCTCCGGACGGTGGTGCTCTTCGTCACCCGGTTCAGAATCACGAAGAGGACCAGCATGAAGGCCGCGATGCCGATCGAGCTTGCGAGAGACAGGCCCCAGTACCCGTGGTGATGAACGAGGTAGCGATAGACAGGAAGGCTCGCGACCGTGACCGCGGTGCCGACGACGGCCGGCGTCCAACTGTTGTGAATGGCGAAGAATCCGCGCGACAGCAGATACTGCGCCGCCCAGGCGAACATGCCAAGCGCGAACAGCGCCAGCGCGAGGCCGGTGGCGTGGAAATCCGGACCGCGCAGCCGGGTGTGCGAAAACACCAGGTAGACGAAAGGCTCGCTCTGGGCGATCAGGAGCGCGGAGACCGGAACCACCATCGCCAGCATGCCCTTGAGAGCCGCGCTCAGGGTGCTGTCGAATTCCGCGAGCTTACCTTCGGCATAGAGGCGCGACAGAATGGGGAACGAAACCACGCCCACCGCCTGTCCAAGCGACGTGAGCGGCACCTGCATCAGGATCTTGGCGTACTGCAGCCAGGTGATGGAAGCGGCCTGCAGGTAAGATCCAAACCAGCGGATGATCCAGTTATCCGTGAACGTCAAGGAAAGCGCCAGCATGATCGGCACGGCCAACTTGAGAAAAAGTTTGAAGCCGGGATGGCCGAGGTTCAGCCGCAGACGGAATCGCGCGCCGGCGCGGCGCGCGCCGTAAATCTGCAGCAGCAGGAAGCCCAGCGTGGCGCCCGCCAGTACGCCCATCGCGAATCCGGTCATGCCCACGTGACGCGCCAGCGTCCAGCCGCCGATCACGATGAACGAGTTGTAGATCACCAGCGCCAGCGACGGCACCAGGAACTGGTGCTTGGCGTATTGCACGGACTGCAGGATGCTGCCCAGCACAAAGCAGATCTGTGCCGGCAGCATCAGCCGGGTGTAGAAGATCACCTGGGCTTTTTCCGCCGGATGGAATCCCGGCGTGGTGATGTTGATCAACTGCGGCGCAAAAATCTCACCGGCGCCCACCGCCACGATCAGCAGCATCGTCATGAAAGTGACGACGGTGGAGAATACGCGCCAGCCCTCGTCCTCCCGGTCCGCGGCGAGGTACTTGGTGAAGACAGGAATGAAGATCACGCTCAACGAGGCGCCGGCCAACAGATAGTTGAGGAAATCCGGCAGAGTGAAGGCCGCGTAGTAGGCGTCGGTGGTAGCGTTGGAACCCACCTGGTGCGCGACGGTCCATTCGCGCAGGAATCCCAGGAATCGGCTCAGGATGACGCTGGCGGTGACGATCCCGGCCGCGCCTGCCAGGCGTCCCGCGCTTGTCGCCGACTGCAGCGACGGGGTTGCGTCGACGGCAATGGTGGAGGCGTCGGTGTCTCGCGGAGGTGCAGTCTCTGTGGTGGCGTTCTCAGGCAAGCCGTCTTGCTCCGGGGGACTGAAATCACATTGGGCGGGACAGAGCGCACAGCCCGCGCCGGAATCTCTCAGTTTTTGAGAACGATCAGAGTATCACGGATTGCGGCCGATGGGCGCGTCACAAAAAGGGGAGTTAATTGAGTGGATAAGACGTGCCTTCGTGCGATGCGCACAACATTGTTCGGGAATCGAGTTGATTCGGCGGATGAGCCCGTTGCCTTGATTGACGCAGAGTGCGACAAACGGAATCAACGGGATTCGCAAGAGATTTCAGATTCGCATCGGCATGACGACGTAGCGGTAGCGGTATCTCTCTTCCCCGACGGGACGCAACTGGCCGGCGCTCTGTTCGTCCTGCAGCTCCAGCCGGACTCGTCCGCCTTCCGAGAGCACATTGAGGAAATCGAGCACGTACTGGAAATTGAATCCGATCTCCATGGCTTCGCCGACGTATTCGGCGTCGATGGCCTCGTTCGCTTCTCCGTACTCGCCGCTGGTCGAGAACAGCTCCAGGCGGCCTTTATCGATCTGGAGGCGGATCGCATGCGACCGCTCGTCAGAAAGCAGCGCTACGCGGCGCAGGGCGCCCGTAAAAGTCTCTTTATCGAGCTCCGCCACTCGCGGCGTCTCCTTCGGCAGCACGGCTTCGTAATTCGGAAATTGACCGGTCAGCAGCCGGGAAATGAGAACGCGATCGCCAACAGAAAAGAACAAATGGCTGTCGTCTTTCGAGATCTGGACCTTGGCATCGTCGCCGGCCTGCGCCAGAAGCTTCTCCAATTCACCCATCGCTTTACGGGGCACGAGAATCCGGAGCTCGTTGTTGAGTTCCTCCACGGTCGTTTCGTGTTCGACGAGCGAGAGGCGGTGGCCGTCCGTCGCTACCATGGTCGCGCTCTCGGGCTTCAGCATCAGCAAAGCGCCATTCAGCGTGTAACGCGATTCTTCGCTGGAGACCGCGAAGCTGGTGCGCTTGATCAGCGTGGCTAAAGCCGATCCTGAAACGGTGGCAAGCGTTTCCGGAACGGTGGGGAGAGCGGGAAAGTTGTCACGCGCCATGCCCACGAGCTTGAACGATGAGCGTTCGCACTTCAGCTCGATCCACTGGTTTTCCAGCACCCTGACTTTTATGTCCGCTTCCGGGAGCGATCTGACAATGTCCACCAGCCGCCGGGCCGGCACCGTGCCCGCGCCTTCCTTCTTCACTTTCGCGGGACAATTCGACAGCAAGCCCAGTTCGAGGTCCGTCGCGCTCAGGTGGATATGCCCGTCTTTTGCTTCCAGCAGGAAATTGGAGAGGATCGGAATTGTGGCCTTCTTCTCAACCACGCCCTGGGCAAGGTCGATTTCTTTGAGCAGATCGGATTTCTTTACTGAGAACTCCATATACGTGACTCTCTATATTCCTATCTCTTAGTAGTAGGTCTTGTGAATTTCTGCAAAAAGCGCTCGAAAACAATGTCCTATTGGCAATGCGGGGTCGAAGCCTGTGGACGCGCGCCCCCTTCAGCCGTGGATAAATCGCTTTCGAAGAACGGGTGAAAAATCGCTCACAAGATTTCAAATCAACAGGCTCTGGAAAAATCAGCTAAGCTGATTTCAGGCCGTCAGTCAGCCTGTTGATCGCCTTGTCTAAATCGCGATTCAATTCCCGCTCGCGCTCGATCTTGCGAATGGAGTGTAACACGGTGGTGTGATGTTTGCCGCCGAATTCTCTGCCGATTTGGGGCAGGGATGCCGTGGTCAATTGCTTGGCCAGGTACATGGCGACCTGGCGGGGACCTGATATGGCGGGACTGTTGTTTCGGGATTTCAGTTGGACCATCGTCAGCGAGTACTCCTGGCAGACCACCCGCTGGATGTGCTCCATGGTGACGCGCCGATCGTCCAGCGGCACGATGTGCCGGAGCACCTGATGCGCCATGGCAAGATCGATCTTGGCGCCCGTGAGCGACGAATAAGCGATCAGGCGGGTCAAGGCGCCTTCGAGATCGCGGATATTGGCGCGGATCTTGCTTGCGACAAACTCCGCGACCACGGGCGAGAGCTGCACGTTGTGCATCTCGGCTTTGCGCGCAAGAATCGCAAGCTTGGTCTCGAGATCGGGCGCCTGCAGGTCGGCCGTGAGTCCCCAGGCGAATCGCGAGCGCAGCCGCTCCTCGACTCCGGGAATCTCGCGCGCCGGGAGGTCGCTCGAGATCACCACCTGCTTCTGCGCTTCGTAAAGGGCATTGAATGTGTGAAAGAACTCCTCCTGCGTGCGCTCTTTGCCGGCGAGAAACTCGATGTCGTCCATGAGCAGCACGTCGACGCTGCGATACTTGTCGCGGAAAGTCACCATGCGGTCGTAGCGCAGGGAGTTCACAACCTCATTCGTGAACTGTTCGCAGGAGACGTATGCCAGATGGATTTCTTTCGACTGCTGGGCGATGTGGTGCCCGATGGCCTGCATGAGGTGGGTCTTGCCGAGGCCCACGCCGCCATAAAGGAAAAGCGGGTTGTAAGCTTTTGAGGGCGCCTGCGCTACGGCGCGCGCCGCGGCGTGCGCGAATTGATTGCAGGAGCCCACCACGAAGGTGTCAAACGTGTAGCGCGGATTCAGCCGATGCGCGATGGAGTCGAAGTCGAGTCTGCCCTGCACGGCCGGCGTGCGCGAGGGCAGCGAGGGTGCTACATCGGGGACGACATAGCAGATTTCCTTGACGGGCGGATCCATGCGCACCAGTATTTCCTGCACAAGCCTGCCGTACTTCTCACGGATCCAGTCCTCGAACTCGCGATTCGGAACCTGAATATACATGGTCGCGCCCACCTGGCGCAGGAGTCGCGTGGGCCTGAGCCAGGTGTCGAAACTCTGAGGATTGACCTTGTCTTTGATCTCATTCAGGATTTCCTGCCAAGCATTCGTCATGTTGCATCCTCGTCGCTGGGATCTCCAGCTTGGCTTGCTTCCCGAGAGACACTTCTCCCGTGGCGGCTGCGCCCCCCCTTACGCGGCACCGAGTCGCTGCCCCGGGGTTGGATCTTGATTTTCTGCGACCGAAAAAGCTGCCGACCGTGCGTTCCTGCGTCGTCGGCGCTGCTAACATAGCACAAATTGGAAACGCTCACACTCGCTCGCACGCAAAACCTTGACACCAACAAGTGATGCAGAAAAAAAATATGCTTGACACGACCAAGGGCGCATTCTGAGCGGCTCCTGCGAGTGTGAAGTTGAGATGACTCGCTGTTGAAGCGGCGGAATTGTGGCCTTAACATTTTGTGGAAAACGCCGAGATTGTAACCGTAGGCGTAAAGCCCGTAATATTCGGTGGGAATCCGTTGAATATCGTGTTAAAAATGATGATCGGGGCAGCCCGAGCAACGGATTCGGCATCAACCTTTGCCGATGATCGCGGCATCAAAACGCTAGACTTTGTATGCGGAAGTGGAGCTTCCCAAATCGAGCGACGCGCGGCGCCGGAGAACGTCCGCTGACGGGATTCCGGCTGCTGGCTTACGCAGCACTGCTGGCGCAGTTGCAGATTGTATGGCTGGCGGGTTTCCACTACCATCCGGAGCTTGCCGGCGCGCCCGAGTCGCGTCCGACCGCGTGGGCCGTTCCGAATCACTCCACTTCCCCGGCTGACGATTCCCGTTCCTGCGCTTTCTGCCAGATCGTTCGCCACGGTGTTTCGACCCCGGCTACGGCCTGGGCGCTGCCCTTTAACATTATTTCCACAGTCGGCCTGGCGCCGGTTGAAATCGTCAGGCCCCCCATTCACTCCCAGGTCCGCCTCGCGGGACGCGATCCGCCTCACTCCTTTTTGGCAAACTGCTGACCTTCCCACAGCCCTGCCGCTTCCGTTCAGGCACGTCGAGCTTTGAGGCTTGACGCTGCTGGTCTCCGGCTCGTGGGGCTACCCGACAACACCAACGCCGCCACGCGCGGCGCAGCAAACTTTGCCATCCTAAGGAGAATTCATGCAGCCACTGGTATTCGAAAGCCCGGCTACCCGGCAGCCGCGCCGGTGCAACGATTCTCGCCGCCTCCCGCTGCTGGTCGGCACCGCAATCCTTTTTTCTTACGCCTCGACCCTGCTCCCTGCCGTGCTCGCGCAGAACCTTGGCAGCGCCGGCACCATCAACGGAACCGTAACCGATCCCTCGGGTGCCGTGATCGCCGGCGCGGCCGTCACCATCATCAACCCCGTCACCGGTTTCACACGCACCAATTCAACGGATGATTCGGGCGGATTCACCTTCACAAACGTCCCCTTCAACCCTTACCATCTCACGGCGGTTGCGAAGGGATTTTCCAGTTACGTGCAGGATGTCGACGTCCGTTCCGCGGTGCCGGTCACCTTGAAAATCGGGATGCAAATCACTGGCGGAACCACCACCGTAACCGTCACGAGCGAGCCCTCCGACCTGATCGAGCTCGACTCGACCACCCACACCGATGTCGACCGGGCGCTGATCGCAACGCTTCCGCTTGAGAGCCAGTCTTCCACCCTGAGCTCGCTGGTTACACTGTCGTCGCCGGGCGTGGCGGCGGATTCCAACGGCCTTTTTCACGGCCTGGGCGATCACGCCTCCAACTCCTTCTCGATCGACGGTCAGCCCATCACGGACCAGCAGAGCAAGGTCTTCTCCAATCAGCTCCCTGCCGACGCCGTGCAATCGATGGAAGTGATCGAGGGCGCTCCACCGGCGGAATATGGAGGCAAGACAAGCCTGGTAATCGTCGCGACCACCCGCTCGGGTATGGGTGAAACGCAGCCTCACGGCGACGTAACCGCCTCCTACGGGACCTTTGGAACCGCAAACGGCGGCTTCGATTTCGGCTACGGTGGAAACAACTGGGGTGAATTCATCACCGCTACCGGCTTGAACACCAGCCGGTTTCTCGACGGACCGGAGTTCGACGTCATGCACGACAAGGGCAACGAGGAGAACGTCTTTGATCGCTTCGACGTGAAACCCTCCACGGCCGACACTCTCAACGTCAATTTTCAGTTCACGCGATCCTGGTTTCAGACCCCGAACTCCTATGACGCGGAGGATGCCAGCGCCTGGTCCGGCCTGGTGGTCGACAATGGCGGTCTCGGTCCGAATGACCTGCCCGTGGGGCCCGCCGATCAGCGTTCGCAGATCAAAACGATTGACATCGCGCCCGCCTGGACGCACCTGATCAACAATCACACCGTGTTCACGCTCGGCGGCTGGGTCCGCCGCGATCAGTACAATTACTACCCGAGCAGCGATCCTTTTGCCGATCTCATCCCGGATCTTCAAGAGCAGACAATCGGCCAGGACCGGACGTTGACCGACGTCGGCGCGCATGCCGACATCACCTTCGCGCGGGGCATTCACAACCTGAAGGCAGGTGTGCAGGTCGATAGCGAGTTTTTGACGGAAGACGACAGCTTCGGGATCGTCGATCCGGCCGCGAACGCCGTCTGTTTGAACGCCGACGGCAGCCCGGACACCAGTCCGGCGCTGACGAATCCGGCGAATTGCGTCGCGCCGCTGACGCCGAACCCGGGATTCGTTCCTCTGCTGGCCTGCTATGATCTCACCCGTACCGCGCCCCTGCCGTCTTCGGACGGCTGTCCTTCGTCGACCAGCGGCCTTTACCCGTTTCGCGGCCACACCGACGTCAAGACGACCTCCCTCTACGCGCAGGACTCCATCACCAAGGGCGACTGGAACTTCAATCTCGGGTTCCGCGCCGACTTCTATAACGGCATTTCCACTGCGAACTCCGGCGAGCCCCGCTTGGGCATTGCGTACAACATCCACCAGACCAACACCGTCCTGCGAGTGTCGTACGCCCATACGATGGAGACGCCCTTCAATGAGAACCTGATTCTTTCGAGCGTTGGTTGCAGCTACCCGGTGATCAGCGCGCTGATGGCTTCCACCATCGCGCCTTGCGTCTCGCAAGTGCCGCTGAGCCCCGGTGATCGCAATGAATTCCACGCGGGCCTCGAGCAGGCCTTTGGCAAGCACCTCGTGATCGACGGCGAATACATCTGGAAATATACCCATCGGGCTTTCGACTTCAGCGTGCTCGGCGACTCGCCGATCACTTTCCCCATCGAGTGGGACAAGTCCAAGATCCCGGGATATGCAATCCGGGCTAGCGTGCCGGACTACCACGGATTCACCGCCTATGTCGTAATGTCCAGCGTTTCCGCGCGCTACTTTGAGCCGCAAGTGAGCGGAATCGGCGCGACTCCGGTTTGCGCGACGTCAACGGGTTGCGAGGTGTTCCGCATCGACCATGACGAGCATTTCAACCAGACGACCCACTTTCAGTATCAGCCTTTCAAGCGCGGCCCCTGGGTGGGATTCAACTGGCGTTATGACAGCGGACTGGTGGCGGGCCCGGTGCCCTGCGCGGGCGGCAACTGCGCCAACGGTCCGGCCGGCACCGATTCCATCGTCGACGCGTCGATCATCACGCCCGACCAGCAGTTCCAGGCTGGACTCTCCTGCAACGGCGTGTTCGCGACTCCCACCGTCGGGATCAGTTCATCGCTCGGTTATGACCTTTGCCCGGGAAACGAGTACAAGTCGAAATATGTCGACATTCCGGCGCCGGGCACCGAGAACGACGATCGCAATCCGCCGCGAATCGCCGCTCGGAATCTCTTCGACCTTTCCGTCGGTGACGATAATCTCTTCCATGGCGACAAGCACAAGTGGAGTCTCACTCTGACGGCGATTAACATCACCAATAAAGAAGCGCTCTACAACTTCATCTCGACCTTCAGCGGCACTCACTACGTAACGCCGCGTACTCTGACCGCGCAACTCGGTTTTCACTTCTGACCCAGCGGGAAATCACAGGAAGGCGGCCGTTGGCCCCGCCGCCTTCCTCCTACCTGTTTCCTCCGCCACAGGCGGCCCTCGCCATCAGCAGCAACAAGGCGCGAAGCACACCACGCGATTGTCGCTTTTTGTTCCGACTCGGCGCTTCCCGGCGCACGGCATGGCCCCAAGATCGGCTAACGCCGCCTGGGTCGTAGAAACAGGCATGCCTCTCGTAATCGTGTCTGAGCGTGAGTCAGAGCAGGATTTGCTTATGAATTGCAGGATTCGTCTATCAATTTCACTTGATATTCGCGAAAAGCATGCTAATCAAGCAGATGTTTTGGCAGCGGTGTTTTGGGTGCCGATCCAAAGTCGGGTAGGGCCAACTTACGAGGAACAAGCGAAACGGCGAATCCGCCGGCAGGCATAATTCGGGACCCGAGGCACAGATGCTCATTACACTCCGAGGTTCTTCCCGCGTAACTCAACGTCCTCGACGTCGCTTTTGGAGGTTGCCATGAAAGCAAGGGGCTTCCTGATCGGGGTGGCCGCAGTGTTGGTGTTCGGAAGTCTTTGCGCGGAAGCGCGTCAATCCGCTCCCGCCCCGACGCCGCCCGGGTCAGGCACGGTAGTGCCGCGGCTGGTGCAGTTCAGCGGCAGCGTGACAGACGCGTCCGGCAAGGCGGCCGCCGGAGCGGTGATGATAACTTTTTCTCTTTACGCTCTGCAGGACGGCGGAGCGCCGCTCTGGTCCGAGACGCAGAGGCTGGCGCTCGATTCTCGAGGTCACTACACGGCGCTTCTCGGTGCCGCATCGCCGGATGGCCTGCCGCTGGATCTGTTCGCGAGCGGCGCCGCGCGATGGCTGGGCGTCGCGCCGGCATTGCCGGGCGTCGGCGAACAGACTCGCGTGCTGCTGGTAGGCGTCCCCTATGCGCTGAAAGCAGCAGACGCTGACACGCTGGGCGGCAAGCCCGCTTCAGCCTACGTCACAACCGACAGCGCAGGCAGCGCCGGCCTTCAGGACGGCACTCTGCGAGGCGATGCCGGCACAAAGGACGGCGCTACGAGCGCGACGAGCACGGATAGAAAAACCAAAGCGCCTGCCTCCACGATCACCGGGAGCGGGACGACCAACTATGTCCCGCTGTGGACCGGCAGCACGACGCTGGGCAACTCGGCGCTGTTCCAGACCAGCTCGGGAAACGTCGGGATCGGCACCACCAGCCCGACATCTATCCTGCAAGTCAACGGGTCCAGCCCCATGACTTCCACCGGGACCGGCGCCGGCTTCTCCTTTCAGGACCGCGCCGGAGGCGCGAGTCCATACGGAGAGTGGTACAGCACTGCAGACGTGGCCAGATTCTGGCGTTCCGACAAGGGCGACATCATCGGCGTCACCAGTACTGGAAATGTCGGGATCGGCACAACCAGCCCGACTTTCACCTTGGAGGTCAGCGGGTCAACGCCGATCTACTCCACGGGGAGCGGCGCTGGCCTCGCCTTTCAGGACCGCTCGGGAGGCACGAGCCCGTACGCCGAATGGTACAGCACTGGAGACGTGGCCCGGCTCTGGTGGTTGAACAAGGGCGATATTCTGGGCGTCACCAGCACCGGCAACGTCGGCATCGGGACCACGGCGCCAGCGGCTACGCTGGAAGTGAACGGCACCGCCAAGTTCGATCAATCCGTCACCTTTGCCTCAGGTCAGACGTTTCCCAATACGGCGTCGCTCGGGTCGAACACCTTCACCGGCAATCAGACCGTCACCGGCACCGTTACCGACTCGGCTTCACCTTCAGGAGCAGCGGTTTCCGTGGCAAATACGGCCACCTCAGGCCAGACGGCCGCGGTGCAGGGTACGGTCTCGGCGGCCGCGGGCTCCGGCGTGGCCGGCGTGAACGTCAATTCCAGTTCGACGGGCGGCCAGCATCCCGGATACACCGGCGTCTGGGGCGACAGCGGACAATCGGGCAACGACGGCGTTCTGGGCACGGCCGACGACGGCTTCGCGATGGTGGCTTACAACAACAGCCCCAGCGGCGATGCGCCTTTGTATGTGGAGAATTTCAATACGGCCAGCGGATTGCCGCTGATTAAAGCTGTCGCTGGTAATGGCACCACCTGCATCGTCGTCAATAGCGACGGCAATTCCTTCTGCCAGGGAACACAATCCACCGTGGTGTCAGTCGACGGCCGCGAGCGGGCCCTTTACACGATTCAGGCGCCCGAGAACTGGTTTGAGGATTTCGGCTCCGCGACACTCGATCACGGCGTCGCCGGCGTGCAGCTGGAGGCGGCGTTCGCCGAGACCGTGAATACCGGCATGGAGTACCACGTCTTCCTGACGCCCAAAGGAGACTGCGAAGGACTCTTTGTGACCAACGAGACTCCCGCCGGGTTCGAAGTCCACGAGTTGCGCCACGGGCAGTCCAATGTGGCATTCGACTACCGAATCGTCGCGCGTCGCAAAGGCTATGAAGGAGTCCGGCTCGCGGACGAGACGAAGGAGATGGAGACTCCCGCGCCGGGCACGCTCTCTCACGCCTATGTCGCAGTACCCCCGTCGCGGGTTAGCGCTGCAGCCGCACACGCGCACTGACGCCTCACACGGTACCGAGAAAGGAGAAGCAATAACATGACGAATCGAGATCGGATCCTGAAAGGCTGCGAAATTCGCATTCTGCCCGGGATGTGCATTGCTTTGTTGCTTGGCGCAGGGGCGTTGCACGCCCAAACAGGGGAGCCGATCATCTCCACCGGCAGC
>JASHQD010000181.1 GCA_030037755.1 Terriglobia bacterium | reverse complement strand
ACTCCATAGACCGCTCGGAGGACGTGGTTGCGGCAGCGCAGCCGCGTCCTCCGGTCAGCGGCTCGTAGACACCGGCCACCAATCATGATGTTCACTGCCAAGGCAGCAAGACTAAAGCGTCCGATGGCGCGCACCGGGCTGGGGATCTGACACTAAACGCCGGTTTCCTCTGCCCGCCGATGCGGTTCGACCGGGCGTGATCAATCGTGGAGCACTTGTTCGGGAAGGTGCCGGGCTGCCGGGCACTTCTGATCCCTGATGGAGGTATACGCGACGTCGATCAGCGCGTGAGAAACCCGTCTAGCTAACCATCGCCTGATAGGCGAGCACGCGAAAATCCTGTCGTGGAAACTCGACGCCGAACATGTGCTGGGTCATGAAGATTCCGACCAGTTCCGTTTTCGGGTCCACCCAGTAATACGTATTCGCAGCGCCGCCCCATCCAAACTCACCCACGGAGCCAGGCAGGCTGGACTCCGCAGGACTCATCAAGACTCCCGAGCCCAGGCCGAATCCGTAGCCGGGCAAGGGGAGGATTCCGATGCTCAAAGGCAGGAGGCTTACCGGCAGGTGGTTGGTGTGCATGAAGCTGGCGATCGCCGGGCTGATGATGCGCTCGCCATCGAGCTGGCCACGGTTGAGCAGCATTTGCGCGAAGCGCAGGTAGTCTGCGGCGGTCGAAAACAGGCCGCTGCCGCCCCGCGCCCAGGTGGTGGTGTTATCGACCGGGTAGGTCTTCGACACATCGAGCGGCCCGAGCGGCGCCCTCATGGCCTCGCTGAATGTGTGCAGAGCGATGTCCGCCCGGCCGACCATGCCGGCGATGCGCGTACGATTCTGCTCCGGCACTGAAAAGCCGGTATCGCCCATCCCGAGAGGGGTGAAGATGCGCTCCTCGAGGAAGTCCTGAAGCGGGCGGCCGGAGAGAACCTGGATCAGGTGCGCGAGCACATCAATCGACATGCTGTAATGCCATCGCGTGCCGGGCTGGAAGGCGAGCGGCAAGCGCGCCAGTTCGTTGATGATGGATTCCAGCGAGCTTTCCGGCTTGCTGAAGAGCCCAGCTTCCTGGTAGATGGCGCTGACCGGGGTATCTTCGAGAAAGCCGTAGGTGAGTCCGGACGTGTGCGTAAACAGATCGCGAATCAGAATCGGTCGGACGGGATCGGCGAGAGGCCGGCCTTCGCCGTTCCAGACTTTGACCTTCGCAAACTCGGGCAGATACTTCGCGATCGGCTCGAACAGTTGAAAGCGGGCCTCTTCGTAGAGAGTCATCAGCGCCGTGCAGACGATGGGCTTGGTCATCGAGTAGATGCGGAAGACCGCCGATGCGTCGAGCGGCGCCTCGGTGGCCTTATCGCGGACGCCGGTGTGTTCGAAATGCACCGTCCGGCCGCGACGCGCGAGGAGAGTGGTGATGCCGTAGAAATTCCCGGAATCGACGTACGCCTGCATCTTCGGCCTGATTCGGGCAAGGCGATGGGGGTCAAAGCCCTCTGGTGCAGCAGCGGCAGCTGGTGTCATATTGCAGAAGTATATCGCGGAACGCGCATTCGTCATGCAAACTCGGATCCGCAGGTACTGGTGTCGTTTCACGGGCGCTCTTCGTCATTCGTCATTCCCGCAAAAGGGGAATCCATAAGGAATTAGGCGAGAAGACTCTCAAAAGGTGGATTCCCGCTTGCGCGGGAATGACGAATGACGAAAAGCCTTCCAAATGACGAAGAGCGTTCCAATGGTCAAATGACACCATTACCGAGTCCACACGAAGCAGGCGTTAAGGGAGACGATCATGAGAGGGAAACTGCTGGTTAGTGCGATTGTGCTGCTGGCGGCGGGCACCCTACGGGCCCAGCAAGGCCCGAAATTCGCGGTGGGAGGCGGCGACCCCCCGGACGATCGCGCCTCCGCCCGGGTGCTGTACTGGAACGAGACGGCGGACGAAGCGGCCGGCCAGATCGCTGTCAACTACGGCCGGCCCGTCTGGCACAAGGAGTATGAAGATCCCGCCACGTTCGACAGCATCACCAAGGGCAAGGTCTGGCGCATGGGCAGCAACTTCTGGTCGAATCTCTACACGGACCTTCCGATCACGATCTCGGGCAAATCCATCAAGCCGGGACTGTACTTCCTCGGTCTCGAGCGGGCCGCGGACGGATCTTCGTGGAGCCTCGCTTTCATTGATCCCGTCAAGGCACGCAAAGCTCACCTGGACGCCTTTCAAATCCAAAGAGCCACGGTCGAGTTCACCGCGCCCATGAGTGCTGAAGCGGCAGGATCGAATGCCGTGGAGAAGCTCACCATCGTTCTCACGGGTCTCGAAAACGATAATCCGAAAAGCGTAACCTTGAAGATCTCGTGGGGTCACTTGGTGCTTTCGGCTCCTGTGAAAGTGGCGGTGGAGAGTAACCGCAGCGTTCCGCACCCCCTCTGACGCCACGCTCGCCGTTTTAAAGGAACGGCTCGTAGCGAGAGCCGGGAATTATCTGTCTTTCAGCACACGAATTCCCGAGACGGCCTGAGCGGAGCAGCGGCCCTGCCCGGCGTCCCCGTTCGGT
>JASHQD010000180.1 GCA_030037755.1 Terriglobia bacterium | reverse complement strand
TGAATGGTGAATAGCAAATGATGAATGATGGATGTGGTCCCGATAGACCATTCGCGCTTCACTAGCTGCCTCGTCTAACCACTAGCCACCAACACCGGCACCTGGCATTGACGAAATGGAGAGGAAATGACAACCCCGCTTTACATTGCACGAAGCCGACGCGTGGCCGCCCGGGAGCTGGGCGGTGAAATGATGATTATGTCGCCGCGCGACTCCACGCTGTTCAGCCTGAACGATGTGGGAACGGCCATCTGGCAGGCAGCGGACGGCCATACTCCGCTCACGGAGATCGTGGAGCGGAAGATCTGCGCCGAGTTTGAGGTCGAACGCGCCGAGGCGTTGATCGACGCCGAGAGTTTTGTGCGGGAAATGGCCGAACACGGAATTATGCTAGTCTCGGCGGAGCCGGTGGCCGATGACTAGTGGCTATTGACTGGCGAAGAGCGAATGACGACGATGTAGTCTCACCGTCTGCCATGTTACCATTGACTGTGTTCTAGCCACTAACCACTAGCCACTTCTTCCAAAGACGATGAGCCCTTTACTCCAAGAGATGAATCGTCGCGCGGTCGAGCTGGGCATTCCATTGGGCGTCCAGTTGGACGTGACGTACCGCTGTAACGAGCGCTGCGTGCACTGTTATCTTGATCACCACGATCACGGCGAGATGAGCACGGACGAAATCCGCGACGTGCTCGATCAACTGGCCGATGCCGGCGCCTTCTTTCTTACCCTCAGCGGCGGCGAAGTTCTGATGAGGATGGATTTCTTTCCCATACTCGAATACGCGCGCGCGCTGATGTTCTGCGTCAAGATCAAGACCAACGCCTTCATGATCCGCGCGAGCGAGGCGGACCGCATTCGCGATCTTGGCGTGCAGTCGGTCCAGGTGAGCATCTACTCGCACCGGCCGGAGGTGCACGACGGAATCACGAAGTTGCCCGGCTCGTTAGAGCGCTCGCTCGGCGGCATCCGGCTGCTTCAGGCGCGCGGCACGAAGGTGATCATCGCCAACGTGCTCATGCGTCAGAACTACAGCGACTATGCCGGCGTCAAGGCGCTCGCGCAGGAACTCGGCGTGGACTGCACGATTGATCCTACGGTGACACCGCACATGAACGGCGACCGGTCCCTGGTGGCGCTCGGGATTAGCGGGGGCGACTTGCGGCAGGTATTCCGCAACCCGGACGTGGTGGCCAATGTTGAGGAGTTCTGCGCGCCGCCCTCCGCCGTGGAGGACGATGCGCTGGACGAGCTCCCTTGCAGCGCCAGCCACACGTTCTGTTACATCTCGCCATATGGCGACGTGTTCCCCTGCGTGCAGTTTCCGCTGCCGACCGGCAATGTTCGCCGGCAGCGATTCATCGACATCTGGCGCCACTCCCCGGAAATGAACGAAGTGCGCTCCATCCGGCCGCGACATCTGCCGGTGTGCTCCGCCTGCTCGCACGTCGGCACGTGCACCCGCTGCCCCGGCCTCGCCTACATGGAAGGCAACATGCGCGGGCCGTCGTCGCAAGACTGTGAAAAGTCGTTCGTCCGAACCGGGATTCCATCCGCTAATATGTTCCGCAATAAATCCTCGCGTCTACATCCTTCCTTGGTGCAGATTTCCCTCGGCAGCAGCGCCGCTCTCGTGAGCTAGGCGACCAGAGCAATCCTCGACCAGCTGAATCGAAAACCCTAGCCGGCGGCTTTGCCTGCGTGATACTCGTAGCGCTACCTGCGCGGGGGTCTTCCGCAGATCCGACGGGCGCACCCACCCTCAGTAATCCTACCCTCTTCCTCCTGAATACCCCGACCAGATTGGACGAAAGGCCGGCGCGCAAGCTCCTACGCCGCCTGAATGTTCCGTCCGGTCTCGCTCCATACAGCCAGGCATTTCTGGAAGTACGCGTAGTTCGCCATGTGGCACGCGATCGAGGTGTTTTTGCCGTAAACGGCATCCTCCACCGAAGGCCGCCGCGTGCGAACCGACTCCATGAAGTTATTCATGTGGTCGACCTGGTAATCATAGTTCGCCGGCGCCTCGAAGGTTTCCGCGGATTGGATGACTTTGTATTGGCCGGGTAGAGTAGCCGGATGCTGCTGCTGCCACTGTTGCAGATACTCGGTTCTCAGTTTCTCCGGCCAACCCAGGATCGAATATCCTTCCGGCTGCGGTTCGGTGTTCTGGGGCACAAACGTAAGAACATCGGCCTTGATTTCCATGGTGCCTTTGGTGCCGGAGAACCGCAACGTTTCCGGCGACTCGTTGTTCAGGTTGCACCTCATGGAAAGGCAAAAGCCGGGGTATTCGAAAAGGGTCCAAATCAGGTCGGGTGCCTCGCGATTGTCGGTCCAGCGGAAGATGCCGCCCATGCTCGTAGCGCGACTTGGCGGCGCGGTAATCCCGGCGATGTAATGGATGCCCGTCAACATATGAACGAAGAGATCGCCAGGCAAGCCCTCGCCATAATCGCGGAAGCAGCGCCAACGGAAGAAACGAACGGGGTCAAAAGGGCGCTTCGGGGCGTTCCCCAGGAACTGGTTCCAATCAATGGTCTGCTCGCTGGCGTCAGGAGGAATGGGATAAACCCAGGCGCCACTGGCGTCATTCCGATCGAGGCTGGCCTCCACCATGGTCACTTGTCCCAGGGCGCCGCTCTCGAAGATCTGCTTCGCCTGAGCGTAGACAATTGAGCTGCGGCACTGGCTGCCCACCTGCACGATGCGCTGGTGATTCTGGCTGGCATCGATCATCGCGAAAGCCTGATCCACAGTATGCGACATGGGCTTCTCACAGTAGACGTCTTTGCCAACTGCGCAGGCATCCGACGTAATCCTGGCGTGCCAGTGGTCGGGAGTAGCCACCAGCACCGCGTCCACATCCTTGCGATCCAGAATGGCGCGATAGTCCTTGGTGGTGAAAATGTCCTTCTTGGCATACTCCCTGGCAGCGGTTAGCCGGCCGTCGTAGAGGTCGCAGGCAGCCACGATCTCGGTTCCCGGGCACTGGAGAGCTGCCTGCATGATCGTGCAGCCTTCCACCCCAGTGCCGATGGAAGCGAAGCGCACCCGATCACTGGGCGGCGCGGGGTTAGGCCCGGCCTGCAGAGGACGAGGTAAGAGCAGGGTGGTCCTCGATACGGCACCCAGCGCCGTGACCTTGGCTCCAACGCCCATAAACTGCCGGCGGTTCATCCGATCGCTTTCCATGAGATCCACACCTCCTTGATTATTCTCGTCGGGAGAGTCCCGAACTCCAACCATAAGATCGCAGGTTCATCGGCGTCGCAACACAGCCTGGAAGGAGTCAGAACAAGCCTACGCCAGGTGCCTTGCAAGAAACTCGAAAGTACCGTCACCATTAATCGTGTGGCCGCCGTTGAAGTACTCCATTTGGGTTCGATCGGCGAGGCCAAACTGCGTGTACAACCAAAGCACCTTGGCATACTCGTACGCCACCAGGCGATCGCGGCTGACCTGGTCATGATGCCCGCGTTCTACCATGAAGGGCCGCGGGAAAATCAGGTAAGCCATTTCCGCGTAGTCGAAGGTGTTCCCCATATTGAAATACGGCATCTCCCATTCGATCGAATACATGAAACTGAACCACTCATCGGTCGCCGCGACTTTGGGAGTCCAGTGATTGAAATCGCCCGAGCAGATTGACAGGCAGTATCGCTCCAAGACCGACGGCACTCGCACGGCCGTCTCTCCGCCGTAACTCAGCCCGTAGAATGCGATCCGTTGCCGATCCACGAAGGGCAAGGTTTCCAGCCACCGGAGGATCTGATCGTGCTGGGCGATGATGAAGGAGAACAGGGACGCCTTGATGCCGTTCGCCTTGCGGCTGAGCCAGCGATAGCGATCCTCGCCGCGATATAGATTGTGCGGCACAAAAGCCACGAAGCCGCGTTCGGCCAGACGGACAGCCAACTGGTGGTAATAGTCTTCCTTGGGCCTGTTCTCCACCACGTCCATGGGCACACTGCCGCGTCCGTGCTGGCAGACCACAACCGGTCGTCGTTCGCCGCGCTTGAGGTCCTTGGGTATGAGCAGGATTCCCCAGGCAAAGACGTCCTTCCAGACGTCGAGAACCACCTCGTAGCCGACCCACGTTTCCGTTTCGTAGATCTTCCGGCTGCGAGGATTCGGAGGCAGGTACGGCTCGTCGAATTTGCCGAGGACTTCCGTCCAAAGGTAATCGCGGTACCATCGGGCGCCGTCAACAAAATGCACGGACGATCGGGATTTGAATCGCAATTGCATTGTCCAGGTGCGATCGGCGAAATCGGGCTCCAGCTTGTAGAGGAAAAAGTCCTCCTGGGCGCGCTCGGAGTTTCGCACCAGGCTCTGGACGTGCGCCTCCAATTCTCTTACCTGCCCCTTCTGCCGTTCCGCCGCATTGAATGACGTGCGGTGATCGTGGAGCGGCGCGGCCGCTGTCGCAATCGGCAAGCTCACGCCAATTACACCGAAGAAGGCCTGCAAGGCTGCCGGCGAACCGGGCCCAACGAATTCGCCGTTCGGACCGCTGATGAGATGCCGGGGCTGAAATCCCGGTTTGAGCATCGTATTGATACGATTGAACTCGGCCGAGACGCTTTCATAGCTGGAGGCGATCAAGTCACCTTTGTCACCCGGTATTTCCGGGCCCTTGCTGAACTCGATGATCAGCGCCCGGGGCGCAACCAGCGTGGCCAGTTCCGCATCCCCGAACTCCTCCAGCAGTCCCCAGACATTTCGATAGATGGGCTCAGACCAGACTCGTTGCCGCGAGTCAAAATATCCGCTAACCAACGCGACGTCGATGCGCGTATCCAGTGCCGCGGCATAGAATGCGATGAGCCCACCTTCTCCGTATCCTGCGACCGAAATGCGGGCTCCGCCAGCCATCGTGTGGAACCAGTCTACTGCAGCCAGCACCTTTTGCACTTCGTAGCCGATGATGTGCCGGCCCATGTGAAAGCTCTGGCGGTATATCCATTCGCGGTGAGTCTGTCCGGTCATGCTGTATTCAGCGTGCCCTGACCACTGACTCGATCTGTCGATCAAGGTAGGGATCACAACCAGGCAGCCCGCTTCGGCCAGGTGGCGGGCAAACTGTGCGTCTTCGTCGAGACCCGGCGACAATCCCGCCAACTGCTCGGGCGTATGGTCGGCGTCCGGCAGCGCCACGACGCTCGCCACCGGCGTCTGTCGGGGTTCGAGCAGCAGGCCCTCACCGTGCACAGAGCCCAAGCCGAGGACATTCTCCAGCACCGGCCAGCGGACTTGATAGATATCGTAAGCTTCCGCTTGGGAGACCAGGCCAACAGCAGGATCATCGCCGAACCGTTCCATCGCGGGCGGGACGCGCGTGTCCACGACGCCGATCTTTTGCGCGAAACGCCGGCGATTGGGCTCAACCGATTTCTCGTAGGCCGCTGGGGAACTGAAAGCGCGGTTCCAGTGTCTTTGCCGCGTCTCAACGGATTCACCGATCTTTCGTTCTGCGTAGCGATGCGCTCCCTCCATCATCTTCACGGAGAGATCGCCGCTACATGTCAGCGGGGCGGTCCCATCCAAGCCCGGCAGAGGCTGGCCTGGCGGGAATTCGATCGGCTTTACCTCGATTGGAGCTACGGTCCTCGACGCCGGGGCTTCCAGCGTCACACAGTCTTCGGCAGGTGAAGTCCCAGTGGCTGTCGTACGGGCGGCGCTCTTGTCGGCTGCGAAACTCGGAGCAACCGCGAGGCTGGAGCCCGCCACAAACGCCTTCAAGAATCGTCTTCGGCTCTCACTGCCCGACTGGTCTTCTCGCATAGGCTCCCAGTCCAAACTCAAACAGCGCTCAATCCTGGACCGCCAAGCCTCTCGGTTCGAAGCTTGCCCTCGCGGACTTCAAACAAGCCCGGAAATTTCCCCAGCCAAGGACGATTCGCCGCGGGAACATATTCCCGAGCGTTCGATTCGAGAGTGTCGATCTTGGGAACGTGCGCGGCGATACCCGCCGACTGGATCAGGGAAGCGCCAGGGCAGGTGAGATCCTGTGCGGTCATGTACATTCCGAATTTCTGCGCGGCGGCGTTCAGCAGAACCGACCGGCTTTGGCCCTTGCAAGCCTTGAGCGCGACGCCCGTGTAGCCGATTTTCCGCCCGCGCTGTAGCGCGTCGAAGCCCGTCAGCGATTCGTCCATCACCACGGGCTTTAGCTTCGAAACCTCAAAGAGCAACTGTGAGGGCGTGTCGGGAAGATCGCGACTCGTGGGCTGTTCGATATAGGTGATGCGATCGTATCCGTCGGGCGATGCGGTCTTGACCCGATCCATGAAGCGGAGAAGATAGGCGGCGTCCGGACACTGCTCGTTGAAATCTAAGGAATAGTACCAGCGCTGAACCCCGCGGCTGTTTTGAACTCCGGTCGTGACCCGATCGATGCGCAATACCCGATCGACGTCACGCTCCAGATTATTGCCGTCCAGCTTGATCTTGAGGTGAGTGAGCCCGTCGGTGGCGATCCAATTTACCAGGTCCTCGGGAAGTCCATCGTTAACGGGCTTCCTCACGTCGGAAGGCTCGATGGGGTCGGCAGCCCCCACAGAATGATTGCACCAGACCCACGGCTTGGGCGCTCGCAGAAGGTACTGGCCGGGATACTCACCCTTGAATTCGGGCGCGAGGTAGCGCGCCAGATCGTGATTCATGAACTCAGGGCCGTAGGTTAGATAGCAATTAAGGCCCTGAGCCTTGCCGAATGCGTCGTGAATGGCAGCGTCAAAAGGGCTGGCCGTAACCAGAACGCAGAGCTTAGGGATCGGCTCATCGAGGCGCATCTCTTGGGTGACGTCGGCCGCTGCGTTCAAGTAGCGCGATTCGAGAGCGAAGTTGATATCGATCGGATGTCCGGGCTCGTTGTAATCGCCGGTGAGCTTCGCGATACGTCCAGCAAGCCGCTTCATCACTTCAAGAGTCGCTTCGTAGGACAAAGTCTTCGAGGGAAAGGACCATAGATTACCGAGCGTCATGGACCCGAAGCCCTCCGCCACTCGACCTGCGACCGTCTCTACCGTGCAGTGAACATTCAGTAGAGTAGTGCGATCAACGCTGCGCCCGCCGAATTCGTACGCCCTCCGATAGGGGAAATCCTCATAGTCGATGCGAAGCTCCTTGACGCGAATGTCGCTGGATTTGCCCGCCGACCTGGATATCAGCATGACGTTTGAAACCGCCGACAGCGATGTCGCCCCGACAGCTGCCTTGAGAAATGAGCGCCGTGTCATCGAGAACCTTATGCTAACGCCGGGCGAGCTTTACGTTCCATGTCTCAAAGCTTCGGCCCATTAGACTAAATTGCTGAATACGATTCGCGAATCAAAGACTTCAGGTAGTCCAGGTCGGTCTTGGCCGCGGCCATCACTTTCGGGACCTTTTCACGCGACAGCGCGATTCCCTGGCTGTCGGAAGCGCCCGGAATGCTGTATTCCTCGTGAATCGTGATCGGTCCGTCGAAATCGGACTGGGCGAGCGTTTGCACAAAATCCTTCCAGTGGGACATCCCCTGGCCCAGCGGGACGTTTTCAGCTTCCCAGTGATGCTCGCCGGCCTGCTTCCAGACAAAATCCTTGGCCGCGATCATCTTCAGGCGGGGCATCACCAGGTTCGCGGCGATTTTCCAACCGCCGACGCCGCCCTCCGTCGTCGCCTGGCTCAAGTCAAAATAGTAACCGCACCAGCGAGGATCGAGAGGTTCAATTACTCGCGCCATGTCCCACGTGGGCGCGCCCATGTAGCCGTCGTGGTTGTGGTATCCCACCTGGATACCGTGCCTGCCGGCCAATTCGACCAACCCGCCGAATCTCCGGCCGGCTTCCTCGAGCTCCGCTAGAACGTTCACAAACTTGTAGTGGTAGTAGCCCGGCTTCAAGAAGGGGATCGAGACCTTGCTCGCGGCGCTCAGGATCGGCTCCGCCGCAGGATCGTCGGCCGCGAGCAGTTCGGTGGTGATCATCGGCACTTCGATTCCCGCGCCGCGAATCGCGGCGACTGCCTGAGGAAGATCAGTCGTCACGCGCTCCGGCAGGACGTGCCCGCCCGCGCGCACCGTCAGATCAATCCCACCGAAGCCTGCGCGCTTGGCGCTTTCCGCCAACTCCGGCCAGCTCAGCTGGGGAACCGGCTTTGAGAACAAGCACAGAGTTCCCCGAAACGGGCCGCGCGCTGTAGCGGCGGTGTCCTCACCGCCGCACGGCCTGGCGTCCGGGATCGCTTTCGAGACTCCGGCCGCAAGCGCGAACCCGCCGGCCACGACCGGCGTCGACTGAAGGAATTCACGCCTCGAGATGTTTTCGCTCATGAGAGTCCTCAACGCATTTGTCATCAAGAGAACAGGACTGACGTTTTCCCCGCAGCCTGTTTTTCTGCCCGGCCCGTCAAGGCAAACCGAAACACAGAATATTTGAGCCTACTGCAAGCGCGATGAATTGCTTCCCGTCGACCATGTAGGTCATCGCCGACGCCTTATTCTCGCCGTTTGTGCGGAAGTGCCATAATGCTTCGCCGTTTCGCTGATCCACGGCCACGATATCTCCGCTCGGATCGCCATACACAAGAATTCCTCCGGCGGTCGCCAGCAGTCCGGCTTCCCTCTTGCCCTCGATTAGACCGACCTGCGGAACTTCCCAAACCACCTTCCCGGTTTCGATGTTCAGAGCGCGCAGGTACTTCCTCCCCGGTTCTTCCTGAGGCCGGCCTGACTTCCAATTGCCGGCCGAGAGCTTGACCTCGCATTTCTCGCGAGCCATCAGGTAATACAGGTGAGTCAGGGGGCTGAACGCTGTCGCGTTCCAGTTCGTTCCGTAATCGGGACAAACAAGCCCGCTCTCCGGCAACAGTTGGGGCCGGCCGTCGGGACCAATGGCGCTCGCCCAAGTCGTCTTCACAAAATTCCTGGCGAGCAGAACCCGACCACTGGTTCGATCCAGCACATAGAAGAACCCATTCTTGTCGGCGTGCAGCAGGAGCTTCCGTTCCTGTCCCTGGTATTTCGTGTCCAGCAGGACCAGCGGGGCGTTGGCGTCCCAATCGTGAACGTCGTGAGGCGTGACTTGATAAGACCATTTCAGTGCGCCGCTGCCAGGATCGAGTGCCAGGATGCAATCGGTGTACAGATTATCTCCGGGCCGGCTGCTGTCATCGGAGTCGGGATAGGGATTGCCGGTGGGCCAATAGATGGTATCTGTTTCTGGATCGTATGATCCTGTCAGCCACGTTGCCCCGCCGCCGTCCGGGCGGGGATTTCCACCCCAACTCTCGGCCCCGGGTTCTCCTTTGGCTGGCACGGTCCAGTGGCGCCACAGGCGTTCGCCGTTCGAGGCCTTGTAGGCCGCCACAAATCCGCGCATCCCCCAATCGCCGCCAGACACGCCGGCAACGACAGCGTCCTTCACGATCAGCGGCGCCACCGTCGAGCCGTAGTGCATCGGCTCGTCGGGCATGACCGCCTCCCAGACCAACTGCCCCGTGGTGCGATTCAGCGCGATCAGGTGGGCATCAGCCGTGGTCATGAAAACATTGTCCTCGAGGATCGCTGCGCCGCGATTGGTGCCGAGCGAGGCGTCTCCAAACGAGCGCTGTGGCCGAGGCCGCGAATACTCCCAGATCATCTGACCGGTGCGTGCGTCCAACGCAAAGGCGCGCTGCGGGCCCGTGATGTACATGATCCCGTCGACGACAATCGGCGTTACCTCGAGCCCGAAGTACTTCATGTTCTCGACGAAATAGGACGTGTCGGGAAGGAGTTGCTTCCAGAGAGGAACAGTGAAAATCCAC
>JASHQD010000179.1 GCA_030037755.1 Terriglobia bacterium | reverse complement strand
GCCCGCGATGCAGGAAACGTGCCCCCCCGTTTGATCCCCCGCCGCCAAAGGATCGCCTAGAGCCGGCTGCTGGCGGAACTCAATCATCAGTAACAAGCCGCTGAGATCTCCCCATCCGGCCTTCTGAAACGTTCAGTCGACCTGTAACCTCGACAGTGGCGGGTCGCAGCATCGACGGTGATGACGGTCACTGAAGCCGCGCGGCTAGGAGCAAAACATGAAAAGGGTCGTGCAAAAAACTTGTGAGAATTGGCCCCGGCCGGCGATCGTGTAACCCCTAACCCGGCAGAGCGGAACTAAAGCGGTTACACGTCGACAGTCGACAGTCAGCAGGCGGAGACTTTCGAACCGTATGAACAAGGGGCCAAACCGAAGTGGCCAGAATATCCTGCCAGAAAAGGGCAGAATCTTACGACAGAGGGACTAAACCGCCGCGGAGCGACCGAGTATGGAACTTGCGACAGGAACAGGAATCCGCCAATTCACGATCCGCGGGAGTTGCCTCAATCGGCGCGGTCTCCTTCTACAAAGAGAGCTTCATTCCACGACGATACTTCACAAGGTTGGGGACTGTCCTGGGTATTGTCCCCCGACAGTAGAGTTCGAGCTCCTTGACGGCACCACCCGCAGCATCACGGTCAGGGAAACAGACGCGTTGCTGCTGAGCGATAACGACAACAGCGAAAAGGCAAGATCGTATCTGTCCCGGATTCTGGAAGCGCGAGGGGGCGAGCGTGAAGCTGAAGACGACCTGCACTCACTTGCCCACGAGTATCTCTCCAGATTTGCGGAGCTGCCGCAGCCGTCCGAGAGCAGCTTCGTGGTCCCGTCTACAAGCTCGCGGCACCACACTGACCAGGCAATCAGCCACAAAGGCTCCATACTTCTGAGGCTGTACCAGCTCGGTTATCCGGTGCCGGATTTTGTGGTGCTCACCGCCGAGGCCTATGTCGACCGCGCCCAGCAGCTCGAGGAGCATCTGGCTGAGGCGCTCAAGCAGCTCGAGCTCCTCACGATGCAAAAGCTGGGCGATGCTGAGGCTCCCCTGGTATTGGCCGTCCGCTGCGCGACCGGGCAGTACATCCCGGGAGTGATGGACACGTACCTGAACGTCGGCGTTACGGAAAGAACGCTGCCGGGCTTGGAAAGTATGTACGGTACCGTCGCCGCGCACAAAATGTTCCTGAATAACCTGAGGAACGTGTGCCGGTTTCTCGACCACGACAAGTACGATGCCGTCCTGAGCGCCGTCAAACCCGACCTGTCCCCTGCTGAAGTCGACGTCGCCCTCGGGCGTCTCTTCGATATCGTCGCGAGAACGGATAGAAAGCTCGTCGAGGATCCGTTTACGCAAGCCTTGTTCTTCGCAAGGCAGTGTTATAAGGATTTCGAGCAGAACCAGGAACTCGTGGTGACGCTTTGCCGGGGCAAGGAACATTATCCGAGCATCATCCTTCAGAAGATGATCTGCACCGTCCGGCACGAAAATGCCTACGCGGGTGTAATCTCCAGCCGCCACACCCAGACGGGAGTCGGGATCGAACTGCAGACGGCGCGCAATATCTTTGGCGAAGAGATCATGACGGGCGAGGCGGAGGTCGAAACGACCGCTTTCGAGGACAGAGCGGCCATCAAGGACACGTTTCCCGCCGTATACCATTTCGTCCCTCATCTTCCGGAACTCGAAAGGCAGTTTGAGTCTCCCGTGACCATCGAGTTCGGCGTGGAGGCCACCAGCAAACATCAGTGGTTCGCGCTTCTGCAGCTCAACGAGACCGCAATGGTCGGCAGGGCTGCGTTCATCGCCGTGGTTGACATGCACAAGTCGGGCACCATATCGCGACACCGCGTTACGGAACTCATCCACCCGTACCACGTCAAGCAGATCACCTGTGACACTATCGATCAGGAGACGTTCGACTCGCTCGGCAGTTTCTGCGGCGGCGCCCCTGTTCTGCCCAGATCGGCGGTGTCGGCTCGAATCTATTTCAGCAGCGAGGCCGCTTTGCAAGCCAAGAGCCGCGGACAGAAAGTGTGCCTTTGCAAAAACACCTTTGTCCCCACTGACACCGTCGTGATGCGCGAAGTAGACGCGATCGTCAGCCTGACGTCGGCCGCCATCCACGTGGTTACGATCTGTCACAGCCTGGGGATACCCGGTCTGCTGAGCCTGGAGAAGAATGGCGTGACCCTGCGGCCCGGCGAAGGTCTGATCAATGCGTTCGGGAGAGAGATCAAGGAGGGAGAGTGGATTACGCTCTCTTCGAAGCGGAAAACCCTTTACGAAGGAGAGGCTACGTTTGTCCCCGGCAGGCTCCTGCGTTACATGAAGGGAGAAGCGGTGCAACTGGATGAGCAGGAGCGGAAGATATTCCCCTCGGTGGCTTACGCTTATCGCTACTACCAGCAGCTTATCCGAGGTCTAAAGGTGGACCAGGTCGCGAGCCTAACCGAGGTCACCCGCCTGGTGAACTTCGAACTGGGACGCGAGTCGGAAGAAGCCAGCAAGCTGGTGAACGGCTGGTTCGATGAGAACGAAACGCAATACGTGGAAGGCGTCCTCAAGAGCGACATCGGTGACCACTTGGGCCAGAGCACCGTCTTCCAGATGCTCTCTCTCGATAGAAAAATCAAGTTCTTCAAGCAGGCGGCGGCAAAGTGCGCGCGCGAGCGCATCTTTGGGTATGAAGCTGGGGCCTTTATGCTCGGCCGTTTCCTATGTATCCGCTACCCCGCCGCTTTCTGGAAGCATTTCAACCCTTCCGAAATCGGATTGCTGGTGAACGAGTGGGTCCTCTTCGAGAAATACATGCAGGTTCTGCACACCGTGGGAGAAAGGGAAGCGCTCAAGGCCCGAAAGCAAATCCTCAAGGGCGGACTCGATCAACTGTCGCTGCACCCTGGCGCTCTACAGCCGCTGATTACCCTCAAGCTGAGTGGAGTGTCTCTAGAGCAGGTGAAGGCCTCGCTGCCGGAGTGGGCTGATCCTCAATCTGGACACGTTCTCGAACTGCTCAAGTTACCCTACCGGGCTTTCTACGATTTCAACGCGTCCTGGTCGCTCGGCCGGTTGCAGCGAATCTGCGCGGAAGAGAATCTGCCGGTTCCGGGGCCGGATGACGTCTAGCTGGTCTAGCATCCTGCTGAGACCCTCGGATCACGTCATTCCGAGCGCAGCGAGGAATCTGCTTTTGCTGTCCCAACGAGATACAGCAGATTCCTCGCTGCGCCCGGAATGAAGGTGGCTCGGCCACTTTAAGCGGGGCAAGACGCCAGGTGTCGGGCTGGGACGGCGCTGCGCCCTCGCAACGCATACTATGCGCCATAATGAAGCACTGACAGGGCTCGAATGATGAGCACAAACCAACTCCTCTTCCCTCTGGCTACGCTCATCTTCGCGCTGCGGAGTTCTTCGAGTACTACCCTAATGCCAAAATCGATCCAGTTCAGCATCGGGTAAATCGTCTGATCGATTACATGATTTTGCATTGAGGACAAGATCGCCGTCTTGGAGGAGAAAACCAAGAAGCTGTAGATCAGAGGAAAAACTTCCAGGCCTTTGACACAAGGTGGGCGACAGGTAATCTTGCCGGCCCGTCGCCCACCATAAATCCATTGCTCTATGCGTGGACCAATTCCGGAGCCTCCACGGTGGACTTGGTCTCAACCGCCGGCTTTTTCTCCACAACGGCCTTGATGCCGTACAAATAATCGCGATCGAGCGTCTCTTCAGCCTCGTGCAGCACTTCAGGGAGCTCTCTGCCGTCGCGCGCGGCAATCAGACGTCCGAGCGCCAGCGACATGGAGAGGATCGCATTCATGCCGAGATTAGCTTTTCTCTGCATGATCGCAATCTTCTCGTCCGCTGAAGCATTGGGGCTGATCTTCCCGCGTTTGGTAGCGAGATCCAGTTCCATCCACAGAAGGTCACGATCGATGTCGGCTTGCGAGCCGAGTTCGGAGAGCCTCTTGCCGAGGAAGTGGGGCGCGATGACTTCGGTCACGTTCGCCACGGCATTGAGACAGCCTTTGCCGCTGTAACGTTTCGCCCTCATCCAGAGGTCAGCCAGTTCGCGGTCCTCTTTCGTGATCGTGTCGGCCTTTACGTCTGGGACAAAGCGGTAGGTTTTCTCCTTCTCCTTGTAGACGAAATAGTTGGGGAATTTCCGCGTGAGCGGGCCAGCCTCGACGATGCTATCAACCAGGTGAATAGCCTCGTCGGTCCCGGCCGAGACACCCAGCGGCGTGGCGGCGGTGAATTTCACGCCATTATCGAGACTCACCGTGACACCGACCGTGGGATTGCCGGCGTTGGTCGGCTCTTCGTGCGCCGTGATGTCGGCGATGATCAGATCGGAATCGAGTCTGCGAGTGGGTCGGACGCCTTTCTTCGCCCATTCCATCAATTCCACCACCCGTCCGTACTTGACCAGCCTTTCCGTGTTGGCGCCGCCTCCGCATTTGAGTCCGAGGGCGCCGACAGCGAACCCGATGTCGGCTTCCATGACTTCGTTCGGAGACTTCGACCGGTGAGAAACCACGATGGCGAGCCCCATCTTTTTGGCGGTGCGGGTCGCGAGGAGAGTTTCGCTCAGCGAGCCGATCTGGTTCGCCTTAATCAGGGCCGTGTTGATGAGTCCTTCTTCGGCGCAGCGCTGGATGGTGGAATCCTTGGTCGTGACCAGGTCGTCGCCGATGATCAGGATCTCCTTGTCGAGGGCGGCCATCAGTTTCTTCCAGCCTTCGTAATCGTCTTCTGCGAAGGGGTCCTCGAGAGAAACAATGGGATATTTCTTGACCCAGCGAAGGTACAGATCGACCATTTCGTCCGTGCTCAGCACCTTGGGGTCCTCGGCTCTCCAGAACAGGTACTGGCCGATCGAATCTTTTTCGCCGGTCTTCTCGCGATACGCATTGCTGAGTTCGCTGGCGGCGGGATCGAGCGCCAGGCAAACGTCACGATCGGGAACAAAACCGCATTCTTCGATAGCCTGCACGGCCACTCGCAGGGCTCTCTCTTCCGGAAGGAAGTCATGCTCACCCTTGGCATAAGAACCGACGATTCCACCCTCGAGACCGATGCCCACGAAATTCAGCCCTTCCGAGTCCTGGATGATCTGGATCGCCCGGCTTTGCAGCATGTTGGTGAACCGCTGGGCCTCGATGTAATCCTTGGCGGTAAGCGGCAGGAACATCAGCTCCTGGAAGCTCAGGTTGCCGCCCATCTCTTCGGTGTGGCGGCCACCCTGAATGGAGTTTCTGAACTCCCAGGGCGCGAACACGATTCTGCCATCGGGAAGCTCCAACTCCTGTAGCCGGTGCAGACGCAGCTTGCGCCGGAGCACGGCAGGATCCACGGCGCGCGCTTCCGCCGTCGCATGGACCGGTTCTGCTGCCCGCACTTCCGCCGTTCTGGCAGCCGCTTCGGCCTGTCTGGCTTGGAATGCCTTGTATTTTCCAGGATCGGACAGCAGGAAATCGAGCAGGGCAACGGCCCCCATCGTGAAGAGCGCCCGTCCGATGTAGACCGAGGCAGGAGCAGCCGCCCAGAGGCCGAGCAGGATCAGAAGAATGCCAGGCAGAAACGTGATCTGGCTGAAAACCTTGCTCGCCTGCGGTCCGGCAGCCGATACCGCCAGGTTTTGCGTTTTGACGGCGGGATGAAAACTCCCGGCTTCCTTGTTGACCCCGCGGAACGCTCCCCACGGAATCTTCACGAACATCTCCAGGTACCAGCGCCATCTCGCTACTGTGCCCTGCTTGAGCTTCTCAGCGGCAGGACCGGCCAACTCGGGTCTGAGGTTGTTGGTTTTGACGGCGGTCAGGTAGTGTCCCATCTCGTGGATCGCAATGTTGATGTGCCACGAGGCGTACCACATCAGGGACGAGATCACGACTTCCTTGCTCAGGAACATCGTCCGCATCACAGCGAATTTCGAAGCCACGTGCAGCGGAATGCTGAGCAACGAGGTCAGAAAGGCGGCGTGGAAGGATACAAGCTTGTGATTGGCGATGATCCAACCGCGATCGAGGCCCGCCGCGTCAGTGTGCGGGATGAATTTACGAACCAACCGCTTCCAGAGCGGTGGTCGACTACCCTGTGCTGATCGGGGATGCTGTGTCATGGCGGCACTCCACGTGGGGTGAGGTTCGCTAAGCCAGGCTGCTCGCCGGCAGCGCTTCATTCGTCGAGCGCCCGTTAAGCTTGCTGCGTTGATTCGGCTATCGCTTCGGACATCGGCTCCGAGTCAATGCAGTACGCTAAATTTTCGATGTCAGGCCGGTAGTGGGTCTGTGACCCCTGTCACAGGTCGGGGTATGCCAGGATGCAACCAGCTTGGGACCGCCATCACACTCGCGGGTGACCGGATGATTGGGTGAATCGGGTGATCGAGTGTCGAGTGTAGACTGTTAACGGTAGACTGTTAAACTGTCGACTGTTGACTGTTGACTATTCTTCGAGGTGCTTCAATGCCTGATGTCGTGACTTTCGGCGAGGCCATGATACGGCTGGCGCCACCTCACTTTGAGCGGCTGGAGCAGACCACCTCGCTGGACGTGCAGGTCGGCGGAGGAGAGTTGAATGTGGCGGCCGGTGTCAGCCGCCTCGGACTGAAAAGCCTCTGGGTGTCGCGCCTGCCGAAGAACGCGGTGGCGCGGCTCATGGAAAATCGCGTGCGTCAGATGGGCGTGGACACGTCGGAGATCATCTGGACGGCCGAAGGACGTGTTGGCCTTTACTTCGTGGAATTCGGCGCCGCGCCCCGACCCAGTTCCGTGCTCTACGACCGGGCCAATTCTGCCATCAGCGCCATTGAACCCGGCGAGGTCGATTGGCCGCGAATCTTCAAGGGTGCGAAGTGGTTTCACACCAGCGGCATCACGCCTGCGCTCTCGAACTCCGCCGCCGCGGTCACGCTGGAGGCGCTCAAAGCAGCGCGCGACGCCGGCGTCACGGTCAGCTACGACCTCAACTATCGCGGCAAGCTCTGGTCACCTGACCAGGCGCAGGCGGTTCAAGAACCGATGATGGATTACGTCGATGTGCTGATCACCACCGAAGAGGATACCCACGTCGTCTTCAAGATCGGCGCCTCGGCGCGGTCCGGCGCAAGCGACACGAAGGGATTTACGCAGGTCGCGGCCGAAACCTACAAGGCGATCGCCCAGCGGTTGCAGGAGAAATTTCAGTTCAAAGCGGTTGCGATTACGCTGCGCGAGAACCCGCTGGTGTGGCGCAATACCTGGACTGCAATCTGCTACGCGGACGGCCGGTTTTACGACGATGTCAAGTACGATCTGGAGATCGTGGACCGGGTTGGCGGCGGCGACTCCTTCAGCGCCGGCTTCATCTACGGCCGCATGGTGAAAGGGTCCTATGAAGCCGCCGTGCGCTACGGCAACGCCTTCAGCGCCCTAAAACACACCAATCCGGGAGATTTCTGTTGGGCCACGCTGGCCGAAGTCGAGAGTCTGCTGAAGGGCGCCAGTCTGAGAGTAGCCAGGTAATTGACGATTTTCGATTGCCGATTTCCGATTGACCGAGGAGACGGGGCAGCGGTTTTCAGGTCGGTCATTGGGACCGTAGGATAGTCCGGAGGATAACGTGGCGTGGAGTAAAGAAAAATCGCTGTCACTGATCCGTGAAGTGGGCCTGGTGCCAATTGTGCGAACCGCATCGGCGGAAGACGCTCTGCGCGCCGCTGACGCCATCATCGAGGGCGGGATCGGTATCGCCGAGATCACCATGACCGTCCCGAATGCCATCCGGGTACTCGAGCAGGTAGCCGGGCGCTATGGTGACAAGGTCCTGCTGGGCGCCGGAACTGTTCTCGATCCGGAGACTTGCCGCGCCGCGCTGCTTTCCGGAGCCGAGTTCATAGTGACACCGTCGCTGAAGCTCTCGGTGCTGAAGATGGCCAAGCGATATTCGAAGCCCTGCGTACCCGGCGCGCTCACGCCCACCGAAATCGTTACGGCGTGGGAAGCGGGCGCCGACCTGGTGAAGATATTCCCTTGCGGGCCCGTTGGCGGTCCGAAGTACATCAAGTCTCTGAAAGGTCCCTTCCCGCACATCGAGTTTGTTCCCACCGGAGGCGTGAATCTGGAGACTACGCCCGCGTTCATTAAGGCCGGCGCCGCGGCCGTAGCGGTCGGCGGTGAGTTGGTTGACGCCGTGGCGTTGAAAGAAGGCCGCCCCGAGGTGATCGCCGAAAACGCCCGTAAATATGTCGAGGCGGTGAGGCGGGCGCGCGCCGGGACGTTGTGACAGGTTGATTCACGGTCGCGGTTGTGCGATTTCCATGTGACTAGGGCCTGCCTGTCAGGCCCATGGCAATAGATAGCGCAGCAAGGTCTCCGATCCGCTCGCCCAATTCGGCGGGAACGATCTTGCAGGTCTCCGCAGATACAGACAGCGCTTCGCGACGGAGCACCCGGCGTGCCGGCTCGAGCAGCACGTCTCCGAGACGCATGGCCAGGCCGCCGATTACGATGCGTTCCGGATTGAGAATATCCACCAGGATGGCGAGCGCTTCGCCGAGGCGATGGCCGGTGCCGCGGATGATTCGAAGGGCGACGGCATCGCCGCTCTGAGCCGCGAGTCCTACGTCACGTGCGGTGATCGAACCACGCTTCAGCCGGCCGCCGAGTAGCGTCGATTCTCGCCGGCGCCGGGCCGCGGCAACGGCGCGTTCCGCAACCTGGGCCACGCCGCCGCCGCTGGCCCATCCTTCGGCGGAGCCGGCCTTGTGATAGCCCACCGGCCCGGAGCGGCTGAGCCGGACGTGTCCGATCTCGCCTGCCATGTCGTTGGCGCCGCGATAAAGGCGGCCATCGGCGATGATGCCGGCGCCGAAGCCGGTTCCCATCGTGATGAACACCATGTGACGGCATCCGCGGCCGGCGCCGAACTGGTGCTCAGCGACGGCTCCAGCGTTCGCGTCATTCTCGAGTTGGCACTCGACTCCGAACTCCTGCCCGAGAATTGATGTGATCGGAACATCGACCCAGGTGGACAGGTTGGGAGGCGCTTGAATGACGCCGCGGACCGGGTCGAGCGGGCTGCCGCAACTCACCCCGATCGCTTCAAGCTTCATGCCGCCAGTCAAGTGCCTAGACAACAGCTCGTGAACTCCACGCCGAATCGAGTCGATGGCAGGCTGGGGGCCGCGCGCCGGACGCGTGGGGAATTCGATGCGCTCGAGCACGCCAGGCGGATCGGCTGAGGCCAGCACGGCCGTCTTGGTGCCACCGATATCGACTCCAATGAGTAGGGGTGAGGACATGAATCAGATCGGGCCAGCTTTCAGCCTTCAGCCATCAGCTCTCAGCCGTCAGCAGGCGTCAGCACGAAGGCGCTGAAAGCTGACTGCTGACAGCTGCCCCAAAACGAGATCGGGTTACCCCTAGATTTTGATAAAGATCCGTTTACGGTAAAGTATCCAGGCTACAACCCAGCAGACCAGCACAAAGGCCAGGGAGTAAATCAAGGATGCATTCGGCGGACTCCCCAGAGGCGCGAAAAAGCGCCGGAACAGAAACTCCTGCGCGCTGATCACCTCGCCGGTGGCCAAGTGCACCGCCCACGCATCGAGCACTTTCGCCAGGATCTCGGAAAAGGCGTACGCTACGATGGAATTCATGCCGAATGTGAGTATCGGCATGGTCCAGCGACCCCGCCATTGCTTGATGTCGAGCAACCAATAGCACAATCCCAGGCCTACTAGCGCTGCCCCGCCAGCGAACAGCACATAGGAACTCGTCCAGAGCTTCTTGTTGATCGGAAACCATATGCCCCAGAGCTTGCCGGCAACGATTAAGACAACCCCGAGGATCAGCATCCACTGCAGCTTGCGGCGTGCGCTGGATTGCGAACGCAGCCAGTCGCCGGTCAGCACGCCGATCAACGTGGTCGCAATCGCCGGTATCGTGCTCAGCACGCCCTCAGGATCGCGAGTACCCTCGTAAAGATGTCCGAACAGCAGCTTTCGATCCAGCCACGCCGCCAGATTCCGGTCGTGATCGAGCAGAGGGATAGCGTGGGTCGGCACGCCGAATCCCGGCACGGGCACGAACCGCATCAGGATCCAGTAGCCGATGAGGCAGGCGGCGATCACCGTCACGCGTCCGCGCGTGCCAGTCCACAAGACCACAACGGCCGCGATCAGATAGCAGGCGGCGATACGCTGCAGCACGCCTTCGATGCGGATGTGCGCCGGATTGAACTGATTTGGGAAGCCGTTCAGGAAAACTCCGAGCGCGAAGATAATCACAGCGCGGCGTGCGATGTGTGTCAAAAGCCGCCCGGTCGATTCGCCCCGCTTCAGGCGCGATGCAAAGGAAAACGTCATGGAGACGCCGACGATGAAGAGGAAGAACGGAAAGACAAGGTCTGTAGGTGTCCAGCCATTCCAGTGCGAGTGCTTAAGCGGCCAGTAGGCGTGATCGTCGCCGTTGTTGTTGACCAGGATCATGCCGGCGATGGTGATTCCGCGAAACACGTCGAGCGACATCAGCCGCTCGACGGCCGCCTGCGGGACGGTCCACAGGTTCCCGGTGGCCGGCGTCGCGGTTGTTTCCGTCGCGGAAATGGACGAACTCATCGCCTGGACCTCACGACGTCCGCACCTATGTCGAAATCAGCAGACGAGGATTCAGCGTACCCGATCCGCCGACTCCGATTCGGTCTCCATGATCTTAGCTCGAAAATGTCCGGCCGGAGACTGGGATTCACGGACGGGAGCGCGAGGACAAGAAAATCTGGCCTCGGCCGCCCGATTGGACCGCTGGGGCCATTTGCACGCCCGTGAAACACTCTTGTCACATCTGGTCATCCGGGCTGGCAAAAGTCGTAGGAACGGTGTACTTTAGACTTGACAATCAGATGCTCCGCTTTGACAAATACCCTGCGGTGCTGCTACAGTCAGCACCGCATGAGAACCCGTGTCCGGCTCCTCCGGTTTGACGCCGTTTGAGCCGGATTGCGCTTTTTAAGGCGTGCGAGGTGCAAAATGCAGGGGACCATCAAGAGGGTCGTTCGAGACCGAGGGTTCGGGTTCATCAAGACATCGGATGGACAGGAAGTGTTCTTTCATCGCAGCGGGCTTCGCGGGTTGAATTTCGACAGTCTTCACGAAGGCCAGCCGGTGGAGTTCGAGATGCGGCAGGGCGACAAAGGCCCGCGGGCGGAGAACGTCCGCGGCTCGGGCGAGTAAGCCTACCTGAGTAGCCCCGGACAGTCCCGGGGCGGAGCCGGCTGTGGTTTTCCGGCGGCCGGAAATCCGAAACGGCGGCGCGTCCTTCCATCGAGATACAACGGGCCTTGGCCCGGACACGGGGCAGGCTCGCGCGCTGCCGGAGAGGCGTGACGCGATGCGCACCCAGAGGAAGACCACACCATCAGACTCGATCTCTTGCCTACAGAAGACCACTGCAGTGATTCGCCGCGGACGCGATAGAACCAAGTTCGTCTGGCGGCTGGCGCTGCTCTTCGTTGTCGCCCTCGTGGTCGTCGGCACGCTTCCCTGTCTCCGCGCCGACGATCAACCCTGGACCACTTCTCTCCGCCAAGGCTGGGCAATTCAATCGTCAGCCAAAGTGCACGCCTCGGGCGATACGATCTCGACGGCGGAGTTCAAGCCGGACGGATGGTATCCGGCGACGGTACCCAGCACGGTTCTCGCGGCCCTCGTGTCAGACCACGTTTATCCCGATCCTTACTACGGCGCGAATCTGCGCTCGATTCCAGGCACTGAATATCCTGTGGGCGCGAATTTCGCCAATTCGGCGATGCCGGATGACAGTCCGTTCAAGGCGCCGTGGTGGTATCGGACAGAATTCCGGCTGCCGGCCTCCTATACGGGCAAGAACCTTTGGCTCCATTTCAACGGCATCAACTATCGCGCGAACGTCTGGCTGAACGGGGTACAGATCGCCGAGCAGAGCAAGATGGCGGGCATGTGGCGGCTGTTCGAGTTCGACGTTACGGCGGCGGCGAAGCCGGGGGCCAGCAACGTTCTGGCCGTCGAGGTCTTCCCGCCGACACCCGATTCGCTCTCGATCACCTGGGTTGACTGGAATCCACTGCCGCCGGACAAAGACATGGGTGTCTGGCGCGAAGTTTACATCTCCGCGAGCGGGCCGATCGCGCTCCGCAATCCGGAGGTGGCCACCCACTTTGACCTGCCCTCGCTGGACGTCGCGCACCTCACTGTTTCGGCTACTCTGGAAAACCCAGGTAAGGAGCCCGTCCATGGCACGTTCAGAGCCCGCCTCGCCAAAATCTCCGTCTCACAGGACATCGATTTGGCGCCCGGCGAATCGAAGGACGTCAGCTTCGCGCCGGACAAGTTTGCCGGCCTAAATCTCAGGGAGCCGCACATCTGGTGGCCCGCGCAGATGGGCACGCCCAATCTCTACAATCTGCACATCGAGGTCGATTCCGGCGGCAAGCTCTCCGATGAGCAATCGATCGAGTGTGGAGTCCGCGAGATCACGTCAGTCCTCGACGATGACAAGCACCGGGTGTTCTCCGTAAACGGCAAGCGGATCCTGATCCGCGGAGGCGGTTGGGCGCCTGACATGATGCTGCGTTACGATCCCGCGCGCGAAGAAGAAGAGATGCGCTATACGCGCGACATGGGTCTGAACACCATCCGCCTGGAAGGCAAGCTGGTTGACGATCATCTTTTCGAGCTTGCTGACCGCTACGGAATTCTGATAATGGCCGGCTGGTGCTGCTGCGACCATTGGGAGCGCTGGCGCACGTGGAAGGATGAAGATTACGACGTCGCTTCTGCGTCGCTGCGAACCGAACTGCTACGGCTGCGCAGCCATCCCAGTTTGCTGGCGTTTCTCTACGGCAGTGATAATGCGCCGCCCAAACGCGTCGAGGAGATGTATCTCCAGGTGATCAAAGAGACCGGCTGGCCAAATCCTTACGTTTCCTCAGCTGCCGGGCGGTCCACCACCATCGGACCGAGCGGCGTCAAGATGAACGGGCCTTACGACTACGTAGCGCCGTCCTACTGGCTCGAGGACAGTGAACACGGCGGTGCGTTCGGACTCTCCACGGAGATCAGTCCGGGTCCGGCGATTCCCGTGATCGAGAGCATCCGCGATATGCTACCCGCGGACAAGCTCTGGCCGATAAACGAAGTGTGGGAACTCCATGCCGGCGGAGGCGAGTTCAAGAAATTCGACATCTTCAATCGCGCGCTCGACGCCCGCTACGGCCCGCCTACCGGGCTGGACGATTACGTGGAGAAAAGCCAGCTCATGACTTACGCCGGCGAACGCGCGATGTTTGAGGGATACAGCGAGAACAAGTATCGCGCCACCGGAGTGATTCAGTGGATGGAGAACAACGCGTGGCCGTCGATGATCTGGCACCTCTATGACTGGTATCTGCGGCCCGGCGGCGGATACTTCGGCACCAAGAAAGCCTGCGAACCGGTGCACATCCAGTATTCGTATAACAACAACGCCGTCGTCGTGGTGAATTCCAGCTATCAGTCCTATTCCGGTCTCAAGGCGAATATCGCTGTCCTGAACCTCGATTTGACGCCGAAATTCTCGCATGAGGCCACGCTCGAGGCCGCCCCGGACTCAAGCAACACTCTGCTGACGCTGCCCCAAATCGACGGACTGAGCGAGACCTACTTCCTCAAGCTCGATCTGAGCGACGACGCCGGCCGCGTGCTCAGCAGGAATTTCTACTGGCTCTCCACCGCGCCCGAGGTCAACGATTTCGCCAATTCGACGTGGTATTACACGCCAATCAGTTCGTACGCTGATTACAAGGACCTCGGAAGCTTGCCCAAGGTAGGTGTTGATGTCACAACTCGCAGCCGCAGCCACGGCGGTGAAGAAGTGACCGAAGTGACGCTGAAGAATCCAAGTTCGAGTCTCGCCTTCTTCGTTCATCTCGAGGTCCGAAAGGGAAAGGATGGCAGTGACGTGCACCCCATCCAGTGGCAGGACAACTACGTCTCGCTTCTGCCGGGCGAATCGCGCGAGATCACGGCCACTTACAGTGCCGCGGAACTTGGTGCAGCGAAGCCCCTTGTGCGGGTGGATGGTTGGAACGTGGAGACGGTGTCGGCGGAATAGGGTATGCCGTCAGTTCACCCAGCCGCCGGGAGGGTCCTGGCGATCGTCGTCGTGTTTCCGCATGTAGCTTTGAAACTTTCTTCGCAGCCGCGCACGGCGCCAATCCTCGTACCGTCCGCGTAGGTTCAGGCTGGGGCCGCCCGGCCCGCGGCGGGCTCGAACAGAACGCACGTAGAAGAATCCGAAAAGCATCCCGCCCAGGTGGGCGAGGTGGGCCACCCCGGAGCCCGATGAAGTGAGCGATGACCAGAACTCGATCAATCCCATGACAAGCACGAACCACTTGGCTTTGATGGGAATCACGAACCACAGAAAGATCGGCCGATCGGGGAAGAGCATGCCGAAGGCCAGCAGGATTCCGTAGACCGCAGCGGAGTTGCCGATGACCGGAACCGTGCTTGTGGGCTGGAGCAGGATGTTGAAAAGCCCGCCGCCGATCCCGGTCAGAAAGAAGTAGAACAGAAAACGCCGCGGACCCCACGCTTGCTCGAGATCGTACCCAAACATCCAAAGCGCGAACAAGTTGAAGATGATGTGGAACCAGCCACCGTGCAGGAAAAGATAGGTGACGGGTTGCCAGAGGGCCCCGTGCAGGGTCACGGCCGGCACCAGGCCCAGAATTTGGTCAATACCGAAGAAAAGCCCCTGGGAACCCATCAGCGCCGCGGGCACATAGGTCACCAGGAAAACCGCCGAGGTGATGATGCAGAGCTTCTTCACCATTCCGGTGAATGGCGGTCCGAATGAAATTTGCGACCCACCGTAGCGCGGCATGGCTCAAGCCTAACATGGATTTTCGGCGCGATGCGACCGTCACAAACCACCTGCGAGAGGGTAACGCCGCGCTCCTCATCGCGAAACCATGAAGATCAGCTCGCTTATCCGGGAGAAACAGGATGTTCGTATTTCGGACGATCTTCTCGGCGAGAAAAAACAGGTCTGGTCTTAATCCTCAATAACCGCCTCAGACGTTTTCAGCGGCCACAACCCAGGCGTGAAAAGTCCGCACCTTGCGGCGCGCCAGTCTGGCCAACCGGCCGTTGCCGCTTGGCCAAAGAGGCAGGCTGGGGACCTGACTTCCGGAGGCCCTGGCCGCGTTGCTTCGGAAGATGTTTGTCGACGGAGTCAGCCAGCGAGAGGATCAGATCCTGGTTGCGGGCTTCCATGCGGGCAAAGAGATCCAACAGCCGCTCCTCGCGGGAGTCGAGCAAACGCGCGGATTTCCCACCCTTGGCCGCATCCGGCAGTGGAGTCTGCCCCTCTTCCAGAAAGAACTCATACAACGGAGTGTCGAGCGCCCAGGCCCATCTCTGCAGCGTCTCCAGGCTCGGCACAATGCGCCCGGTCTCGACCCGCGAGAGGTGAGACCCGTGCATACCCGTGCGATCCTGAACGTCGCCGAGCGAGAGCCCCTTGGATCTGCGAATCTTTCTGAGCGTCTGACCTATGTTCATGGCGCGTTAACCACCTGTGTGATCGGCGAACCGCTATTGGGATTGAAGTTGGTGTCGCCGGAATAGTACTCGTAAATCGTGTGGGAACCCTGGGCGAGTCCGGAGGTCATGAAGCTCGTCTTGCCGTTCGATCCCAGAGTTCCTGTGCCGAGCAGCGCGGACCCGTCATAGTAGCTCACCGTGCCCGTTGGAGTGCCGGTTCCCGAAATGCTGGCCGAGACAGTTGTTGTAAACGTGACGGTCTGGCCTGTGTGTGAAGGGTTTGGAGCGCTGGTCGCCTGGATTCTTGTTCCGCCCGTGTTCAAGTAGACGTTGATTTCACCCTGGGAACAAGCCACGCTGAGATCGGGCGCGCCATCCCCATTCAGATCCGCAGCCACAATGATCCGGGGCTGATCGCCAGCCGCATAGGTGGTGGGATTCTGGAAGGTGCCGTCTCCGTTTCCCAGAAAGACAGCGATGCTCTCGTTGGCGCCGCTCTGATTTGTCACCGCGAGGTCGGCCTTCGAATCGCCGTTGAAATCCGCAGTGGCCAGCCCGGAGGGACGCGAACCCGTCGTGAGCGTGTACTGAGGTTTGAAGGTGCCGTTGCCATTCCCGAGCAGCACGCTGATCGTATTGCTGCCGTTATTGGGCACGGCCAGGTCAAGATAGCCGTCGCCGTTGAAATCAGCTGTCACTACGACGCTTGGGGACGACCCTGCGGCGTAATTCTTAGGCGCAAGAAAGGTTCCGTCGCCCGCACCGATCAGGATGCTTACGTTGTTGCTGAGACTGTTGGCGACGGCCAGATCGGGTACGCCGTCGCCGTTCAGATCGGCAATAGCTACTGACTGAGGGTTCCCGCCGGCGTGGTAATATGCCGCGTCCTGAAACGTGCCATCGCCATTGCCGAGGAAGACGGCAACTTCGCCGCCGTGATTCGTAACCACAGCGTCGAGGTTGTTGTCGCTATTGAGATCGGCCACGGCCACAAAGTAAGGCGATCCCTCGATGGTATAGCTGACAGGCGGCTGCAGGGTACCATCGCCGTTACCCAGCAGAATACTCAGGCTCCCGGGTGACTTGTTGTTGTTGTTATCGGCCACAGCCACGTCCAGAAAACCGTCCCCGTTAAAGTCCCCTGTCGCCACGCTGATGGGGAACGACCCTGCGGCGTAATTCGTGGCCGCCTTGAATCCACCCTGGCCGTTTCCGAGGAGGACACTCACGTTGTTGCTCCCATAGTTCGCAACCACAAGGTCGGGTATGCCATCGCCGTTGAAGTCGCCTGCCGCCACGCTGTGCGGGCTGGTGCCGGCAGGGTAATACTTGTACGCAGTGAAGCCTTCAGCGTTGCCCAGCCCCCCGGCAGCAAGGACGCAGACAATCACGCTGAGAACGGTAACGCTGATCGGGAATGATCTACGCAGAGTTGGCATGGCCGCACTCTCCTGGCCGAGGTGTACCCCGGACACCTTCGTACGCGGTCATGGGCGCCACGAGATGGTGGACGCCTGGCCCCTCCTAGGGAAGGGGCTCCCCTCCCAGCAAATGCGAACGAGTATATCACTCCCCTTCTGATCCTGGCGGGCGGCATAAAGCCTCACAGCGCGAAACCCCACTTCACCGCGCGTAACCCAAGCCGCCGCCTGGACGCAACCATTCTGTGACGCACGCACCACAAGCTCTGCCCGTCCTCCGACCACTTCCGGGCCCGCGCCCCTCTCTCGCACGGGCCCACATCGAATGACATGCAATCTAACTTGCCCGCAGGTTCTTGGTCTATTGGACTTTGGTCCTAGTGGGGTGTCCCGTTCAGTTCGTTACGGCGCACCCCAGGGAGGAACCGGAGGTGGCGACCGCCGATAATCGATCTAAGAACTCCCCTCCTTGAAAAGGAGGGGCCGGGAGTGGTTGTAACGAAATCGCTGGGACAGCCCACTAGCAGGGTTGCTACGACGGATCCCAAGTTTCTCGCCTATGCGAACCAGATCCGCGAGTGAGGCAGCCTGCATCTTGTGCATCACCTGGCCACGATGAACCTTGATCGTCTTTTCGCTGGTGCCGAGTTGGACCGCGATCTGTTTGTTGAGGAGCCCGCTGGTGACCAATGGGAAGACTTCCCGCTCCCGGGCGGTGAGCGACTCGTAGCAGTGCCGAAGGGCGAGCACTTCCCGTCTGTGCTGCCGGTCGGCCCGATGCCTTTTGATGCCTTGCTCGATCGCGCCCAGCAGGTCCTGGTCCCGGAACGGCTTGGTCAGGAATTCCACCGCGCCCGCCTTCATGGCACGAACCGTCATGGGAATGTCCCCATGGCCTGTAACGAAAACGATGGGCAGTTCGTCGCCGGTTCGAATCAGTTCCTGCTGCAGGTCCATTCCACTCAGGTCCGGAAGACGCACGTCGAGCACCAGGCAAGCCGGGGCGTCGGGACGTTCCGCACGAAGGAAGTCCTGGGCCGAAGCGAAACTCCGCACCTCAAATCCCGCCGCTCGAATCAGTCTTTCCAGCGCGCGGCGTACCAGTTTTTCATCGTCAACGACGAAAACGACGGGTGCATCCTGGCTCATAACGTCTCCGGGCCACTGGCCGGCAGCGTGAATCGGAATGCCGCGCCGGAGCTTCCGTTGGTGTCGGGAGCCCAAAGCCGGCCACCGTGCGACTCAAGGATCGATCGGCTGATCGCCAACCCCAGTCCCAGACCATCACTCTTCGTGGTGAAAAATGGATCGAATATGCGGTCGTAGCTCTCAGCCGGGATACCGATTCCCGAGTCGCGGATTGTAACCTGCACGGCCTTCCTATCGGCATCGGTCTCGGAGCTGATTTCGAGCACTCGCGCCCTGCCGGTGTCACACTGCATGGCCTCGATACCGTTCATAACGAGGTTCAAGACCACCTGCTGCAGCTCCGCGCGGTCGCCCTGCACGTCCGGAATACCGGAATCCAGCTCGCAACGTACCGAAACTTCGTGCCGCTCAAGCTCGCTCTTTGTCAGTTCGAGCACTTCTTCAATTACCCGGTTGACATCAACCCGGCGCCGGGCGGCAAGAGGAGCCTTTCGTATAAAAGCCCGAACGCGGGCGATGACTTCACCCGCCCGGGTTCCCGCCTCTGCGATATCTCCCACGGCCTCCCTCAGCTCGTGCATATCGAGCGTACTACCGGCCAGCAGACGTGTGCAGGCATCCGCATTTGCCACTACGGCGGCCAAAGGCTGATTGATCTCGTGGGCGATTGAAGCCGTCAATTCGCCCACGGCCTGCACGCGTGCAACATGCGCCAACTCGGACTTGGCCTCCTGCAGATCCTGCTCGGCGAGCTTGCGGTCCGTTACGTCGATGGTTGTGCCGATCAGTTCAGTGATCTCCCGTGAGCCGTTCACGGCCGAACGGCCGACGCTGTGGAGATATCGCACGGCTCCGTCCGACAAAGCAATCCGATAGTCAATCTCGAAATCCAGGCGCTCCCGCACGGCGCTCGTAACGTAATGCTCAAGAGCGGCACGGTCTTCGCGAAGAACCTCATCCAACAAGACCTCCGGAGCGCAACTTGCCTGGCTGGCGTCAAGGCCATAGATCCGAAGTGCTTCCTGGGAGAGCGTGACCATGCCCGTCGAAGCGTTCCACGCCCAACTGCCCGTCTGGCTCAGCCGCTGCGCCTGGGCCAAGTAGGCCTCACTGCGGCGCAGTTCCTCCTCCACACGCCTGCGTTCGGCAATTTCAAGCTGCAGAGTCTGGTTCCTGCCCTCGAGCTCAGCGGTGCGCTCAGCGACCTTAACTTCCAGGTCCGCCCGTGCCTGCTTGAGCGCCCGCTCTGTTCGGCGTCGAACGGAGCTGAACCAATCCGTCAGCAAGGCGAAGCAAACGTAGCTTATGAAATACAGCAAGTCGGGGCGGCCTACCTCAAAAGAGTTTGAGGGAGGCAGAAAGAAGTACGCCAGGGACGAAACCGACAGCACGGAAGCCAGGAGTCCCGGTCCGGCGCCACCGTACCAGACCGTGATCACGATGGCGGCCAGCAGGATCTCCGGCGTCGGACGCCGGATGTCGTAGGTTTGCAGCAGAAGATCGATACCCGAGCCAAGGCCCACCAGCGCCGGCGCCAGCAGCCATCGGGCAAGCGGAGACCTGTTCATGAAGCTCTGAAGATCGAACCCGCTGCGCCTCTCCCAGGGGGTTGAGAACGATGATTCTTCGCTGGCCACGGTTGGCACTTTCCTTCTGCGCGCGATTCCAGCGGGGAAGCCAAAGCCCGCTTTGAATGCAAGGACATTATGATATACGTTGCGTCGTGCTCGTAATGTCAATTTACACCGAAGCCAACGGCCCGGGGGACTCTGATGCCGTCGATCGCGCTTGCTCTCGCTTTATTGAATTGCATAACCGTTCAACAGCCCGGCACGACTTCCGGCGCGCGACCCCGGTCTGACTCGGCTCGCGAAGAGGTCACGATTTCCGCGCGGCGTCTCTCGAAGCGGCCCATCAGCGCCATGCAGCAGGGACAGTTTATCGAGATCCTCTGCAACCTGATCCCTTCGATCGTTGCCCAGCAGGTGGTTTCTACGAGCTTCGAAGACGCTCCGCCGTGCAAGGTCGCCTACAAGGCGGAAATCGACGAGCCGCATCGCCTCTGGTATCCGGATGGCGCTGTCGAGGTGGCGAAATACTCGTTCGATACCACGAACCCGTTCAACGGCCCGCGGTCCGAGAAAATTGAAATCCCCGTGGAGCATGCGCGCGCCGGCATCTCGCAGGACGGGTTCTATCTGAAGCAAGGTGTCACGTACAAATTGCGGCTGCATATGCGAAGCGATTCCGGCGTTGAGGTGCGCGCATCGTTGCACGGCCGAGGCGGATTGATTGCCGGCCCGGTCACGCTCGGACGTGCCGGCGATGACTGGACCGCGGCCGAGGCCGATCTGCGCGCCACGCGCACTACGGACAACGCCACTTTGACCATTGACTTCGCAGGTCCGGGCACGCTTTGGCTCGATCGCGTCTACCTGATCGGATCGGACGCGGTGCTCGGCATCTGGCGTCCCGACGTGGTGACGGCGCTGGCGGCCATGCATCCGGGAATAATCCGGTTCGGCGGCAGCACGATCGAGGGCTACGATTGGCTCGGGGGCATTGGGCCGTGGGACCGGCGACAGCCTTTTACGACGGTCTGGGGCGGCTTGGAAGAGAATTTCGTGGGCATCGACGAGTTCGTTCAGCTCTGCAAGCGCGTGGGCGCCGAACCTCTCATCTGTTTGCGCTGGACCGGCAGAAAGCCCGAAGACGCGGCGGCGGAAGTGGAATACTGCAACGGCAGCGCCGCGACGCGCTGGGGCGCATTGCGCGCGCGCAACGGACATCCCGAGCCTTATGGCGTCAAGTATTGGGAAATCGGCAACGAAGTCGACGAGCCCGCGTACAACACCAGCGTGCGGTCGTTTGCTGAAGCAATGAAGCAAGCCGATCCTTCGATCAAGCTGATCTCCTCCTTCCCTACCCCGAGCCTGCTCGCCGCGTCCGGAACGGTGTTCGATTATCTCGCTCCGCATCACTATGAAATCGACGACCTGGCGCACGAGGACCGCAGCTTCAAGACGTTGCAGGATTGGATCGCACACTCGGGCGGAGGCAAAGACATTCGCGTGGCCGTGACGGAGTGGAATACCACCGCGGGCGACTTCGGATTGCGCCGCGGCATGCTGCAGACGCTCGGGAACGGGCTGAGCGTAGCGCGCTATCTCAACCTGCTCGAGCGCGACGCGGACCTGGTGGAGATCGCCAACCGTTCGAATTTCGCGGACAGCTTCGGTTCGGGATTCGTCGTGACCGGTCCGGGATGGATCTACGAGTCGCCCGCGTATTACGCCCAGAAACTGTATGCGCGCGCCGCGGGAACTTACCCGCTGGACGTGGAGCGCTCGGCGGGTGAGACCTGGCCGCAGCAGCAACCCGACGTCAGTGCGACGATCAGCGAGGACGGCACGCGATTGCGTATCTACTCGGTGAACGCGACGCCGCAAGCCCGAGCGGTTCAGTTTCATCTGGACAGACTCGAGACCGCAGTTGCCGGCGGCACCGAATACATGCTGGAAGATCACGAACACGGCCAGACTCCCGAGGTCATGAACACCCGCGACGATCCCGAGCGTATTTCGACCAGATCGCGGCCGGTCTCCCTGCAGGGAACGGCGTTCGACTTCTCGTTCGAACCTTTCACGGTCACGTTGCTCGAGCTGAAACTGGCGCGCGCCTCGCTGTAGCGGCGGTGTCCTCACCGCCGCAAGAATCCGGAGTGTCCTCACCGCCGCAACAATCCGGCGTTGTCCCCACCGCAGCAGGAATCCCAGCCCGGACACTCTCCGGGCACGAGCGTGTGTTCCGTCGCGTTTCCGATTGATTACAAAGCACATTTCAGCTTTGCACCATGCTGTTCCGCCCCATTTCGAGGCCGGCTCCTTGCCCGGCGCGCCCGCTGACCGGCTGAACCCGGAATAGAAAGAACGCCATGGATGATGGACCTCCTCAAAAAACGGTTCGCTTTTCCGTCTAAGCTGCTGAACACAAGCAAGATAAGCCCAATGGGTTGGCCTTTCGCGTTTTGACCGTAACACGCTGAGCAGCTTGGATTTAGCTGCAATGGGTTCGCCTGGCCGGTAGCGCCGCCATTCCGGGCGGCATACGTGGGGCGCCGTCAATGCTGTACGACGGCGAAGCATGGCTCGACTCCGACTCTCTCCGGGGGGAAAGCGAGAATAGCAAACAGGTAAGCCTTTGTCAAGCAATTTGTTGAAGGGATGTTTGGCCCAGTTTACGAGGCCCGTGCCTAGGCTAGTCTCTCGCTGCCGGGGAAGGGCACGCGGTAATAACGGCTGCTGTAGCGGCGGTCTACAGAAGCCGTCAGCCAGTCAGAGACCATCGCAGTGGACTGCCTTCGCCGCCCTCACCGAGCAGATCAATCACGTTCTCCTCAAATCGGGCGCGTGCGCGCTTGCCATTAATGCTGACTTGTTTCAACTTCACCGCTTCGTTTGCACTGAAGCGAAGGCGCACGCGCCAGGTCTTCCGTACTGAGGGGTTGTACCAACCCTCGTAGCCCCTCGCGGTCTTCAGCAGACCGACGAGTGACGACTCGAACCGGAACGAATCGAGCGGCAGACCCGGCGCCAGGCTCAAGCCCGCTTCGTCAAATTCCAATCCGAGGAGCTTGGCGGCCGAGAACAATGGACAAGCGTGGGTGTGCATGTTCAATACCGGAAAATCAGTCCAGCCGAACGGTTTCCCACCCGTCGTCTCGCCAGCATTCTTGCTCGTCGACGAGTTCAAGACGTCAGGGCCGCTCCAGGTCCCATACCAGACGTTCGGATAGACCTCGGCGTGTCTTGCGAACGAGTTTTTCTTCCATTCATCCCAGGCCATTGTGGGATCAACTCGCGCCAGGGCCCAAATCAGCGTCTGGTTGAGCGACGGCCACACGCCGCCCGCCACGGAAGTGCCCGGTTCCTGCTTCCACAATCCCTGTCCGATGCGGTCCGGGCTGTCGCTGATCTGCATGGCGCCGATGGTCGACGGACGGCGAAGTTGCTCGTCGAGATTCTTCAGCAGCGTTTGTGTCTGCTCAGGGCTCGTGATGCCGCTGATGATCGCCCAGGGCTGCGGCTCGAGCCACAAGCCCTTTTCGCCCAGCCACTCCAATGCCGGGCCAAGCCAGGCACGCCGGAACCATTCGCCGGTCCATTGGCGGCGCACGGCCTCGCGATGCTCCTGAGCTTTGCGCCGGATTTCAGACGTCGCGCTCGCGCCTGTATACGCGAGCAGGCGCGCGTAGTGATCGAAGACGTACGCCGCCATGGCGGAGTTGAGCACGCTCTCACCCTGCTCCCGGCATTCAGCGAGTGAGGCCGGGGGCACCCAACCCGTGACGAGCGCGTCGTTCCAGTCGTCCTGAAGCATGCGCATGAGTCCATGCGCGCCTGTTTTAACGTCCTCGACCTCGTGACGGTAGCAGCGCTCGAGGAGATCGCGGACAGACGCCCGGCCCGCGCCCGGTCCGTAGACAGTCTCGATTTGCGAATCGAGAAACGCAGCATCGCGCGTGGCAAGCACGTATTCGCTGGTGGCCCACAGCAACCACAGAGGCATGTCACTCGAATAGTCCGACACCGTCGGCATGGGCATCCCATGTCCGACGATTCCGTACGGGACCGAGCCGTCCGGCCGCACTTCGCGCAGCGTGTAGCGCAGAACCTCGCGCATGATTTCAGGATCGCTGAAGATGAAGGGCAGCGCGTGCTGCAGCGGATCGCGCGCGGCGCCCTGGAATCCCATGACGTACTGATAAATGCTCGCTTGCGAAATGATGTGATGGCCGAAGAAATCGTCGAAGCTGAGGCCGCTGCGAAGATAGTAGTGGTTCCAGGTAACTTCGCGCTCGATCCACGGCTCGCTTTCGACGCTAAATCGCAGCCCTCGCGATTTCCATTGCCGGCTCGACTCGGCAAGAGCAGTCGGCGCGGCAGCGCGATATTTCGCGGTCAGCGATTGCAATTCGACGCCGTAGGGCAGATAGCCGTACAGGAAGCTGATCGTCCGAGCTTCTCCGGGCTTCAGCGTGAATCGACGCTCGAGCAGCAGGGCGCTTTCAGGACCCGTGGTGCTGAGGTCGCCGTCGAGCGCCGCATTCAGTCCATCGGGATGCGCCGTGCCACCGGCACCGAAGAAGGCCTTGCCATTTGACGTGAATCCGTCCGGAGCCGCGTCCAACGAGACGAGAAACGTCCCGGGCGGATTCAGGTCATCGAAGGAGGCCCGTTCCGGTACGTTCTTAGCAGGCGGAGCCAGAAACGGATTCGGAGTTTTTTCGAGATACGCCACCAATGCCTGGAATTGATGTTCCTCCGCCTCGGAGCGGCCGAGGAAATGCTTCGATTCAATCAGCCCCGCACCGCCGCCGGTTTTTTCAACATGATGCTCGAAACGCGCGCTCAATTCGCGGCGCTGCTCGTGTGGGTTTTTTCCCGCGAACAGCTCCATGAAAGATCGGAACGAAAACTGGTAGGGCTGGCAGCCCCAATACTCGACCCATCGGAGTGCCGCCTCAGAGCTGCCGCCGTTCTTGACGGTCACTTGCGAGATCAGGACGGGATCGTCGCCAAACGGCGCGAAGATGACCTGATCGATGCTGTAGCCCCCGCCGGTCACGCGCTTGCGAAAGTATCCGATGCCGAAGACTCGATCGAACGTGTCGCCGCTCGGGTAAAAGGTGCTGAGCGAGACCTTGCCATCCGTCAGGTATCCAAAGCCACCGCCGAAGAGGCCACGGTCGGGGGCATAATCGTTCAGGAATTTGGGCGCGCCTTCGTCCTGGCGCACGCGGACGTGCCCGAAGTTCGACGCGATCGCCACCAGGCGGTCATTTCCGACCTGGTGGATGTGCTCCGTTGCTGCCAGCACGCCGCCAGGATTCAGTTCGGTCACGGCTTTGGGATCATGCAACTGATCGCACGTGTAGTGGAACGCGGGAAGGCCGAATTCATCCCGCATCCATTTTCCAAAGTATCCTGAGCCGTAGTCGGCCTCGTTTCCCACAGCGCCTCCGCCGAAGTCATCCGCGATCGCGATTTCCCCATCCGCGCCGCCTGTCCACAAGTCCGGCAGAAGTCTCGCGCCTGCCGCACCGAGCGCCGCATTCGCGAGGAACCGTCTTCGGTCTACGGGCATTCCAACCTCTCCTTGTCCAGGGCTTTCAACGCCGATATTGGCCGGATTCCCTCACGGTCTGATACATCGCCAACACATTCTCGACGGGCACGCGGGCCTGCACGTTATGCGTCGTGTTGAAGACGAATCCGCCGCCCGCGCCGAATGTCTTCAGACGCTCGCACACCTGCGAACGGACCTCGTCGGGCGAACCGAAAGGCAGCGTCCGTTGGGTATCGATTCCGCCGCCCCAGAAAGTAACGCGGTCGCCGAATTCCCGCTTCAGTTCCGCGGGCGCCATGCCGGCCGCGGAGCACTGCACCGGATTGAGAATGTCGAAGCCCGCGTCGATGAAGTCCGGAATCAACGCTCGGACCGAACCGCAGGAATGAATAAACGATTTCCACGTGGTGTGCCGGTGGATCCAGGCGTTCACCTCGCGGTGAAACGGCTTGTAGAGATCGCGATAGGAACCGGGAGAGATGAAAGGACCGTTTTGCGTGCCGAAGTCGGTGCCAGTGACGAACACCGCGGTGACGCGCTCGCCGACGACGTCGTGAATGCGCTTCAGATTGTCGATTCCGATGGCGCACTGGCGCTCGAATACCTGGTAGACGTAATCGCGGCGAATTTTGGTGCTGACGTACCACTCTTCCACGTCGCGAATGCCCTTGGGATGCTTCAGCCACATGGCCGGCACCAGGGCGATGTCGCCAAAAGCGGTGCCGCCGAAGCTCGCCAGGATCGCTTTGTCGGTGTTGGAGTACAGCCGCTCCGCTTCGGCGCGCAGGTACTCCAGATCGTCTTCGCCGATGGGGCCGAACTCCTCGAGATTATCTTCGATGTTCAGGCGATCATCGTCGACGGGCGGCTGGCGGATGATCGCGTCGAAGTAGAATCCGCCTTTGGGCATGCGACCGCTGGGCGGCACGGACCTATCGCCCTCGGGATACATCGGAACGTCGCCATTCTCGTCCGGCTCCGTGTTGAAGCCCTCGGGAACCAGTACCGGCGTGCCCTCGAATGTCGTCCACGGTTTCCAGCCTTCGTTTCTGAAACCGAACAGCGTGGCCGGCACTCCCAAACCGATCACGTCAATGCCGAGGGCGTCCATCAGGTCGAGCTTGATCTCACCGAGCATCTGGTAGGGTTCCATGACTTTGACCGGAGTGCCCGGCTCGTCGAGGTGCAACGCCTGGCGCAGAGCATAAACGGTGTCGACCTGCATCCCGGTCACGGCGCTGGCTCCGAGATCGAGCGGAACGCGGTCCGGCTCCCGATGACGCACTGCAAGATTGACGCGTTCTCTTGACGTCATCACGCCGCTCCTCTCCGGGCGGCGGACATTCCCCGCGCTGCTTCCGCAATGAATCGCCGGGCTAATTCGACGGCCGCCGGAGCGTCCTTGCCATAGCCATCGGCGCCGATGGATTGCGCCCAGGACTCCGTGACCGGCGCTCCGCCCACCATGACCTTGACCTGCTGGCGGAGTCCCGCCGCGATCAGGGCCTCGATTGCGCCCTTCATATTCACCATAGTCGTGGTCAGGAGCGCCGACAGAGCGACAAAATCCGCACCTTCGCGACGCACGGCGTCCACCAGCTTCTCAGGTCCGACATCGACCCCCAGATCTACAATACGAAAGCCGGCCCCTTCCAACATCATGGCGACGATGTTTTTTCCGATGTCGTGCAGATCCCCCTTTATCGTGCCGCACACCACGGTTCCCGCGGGGCGAACGGAGGAATCGCCGGCGAGCAGCGGCTTCAAGATCTCAGTGGACGCGCGCGCGGCGCGGGCGGCGATGAGCACTTCGGGGATAAAAAATTCGCACTCGCGCATGCGGCGCCCGACCTCGTCCATGGCCGGGATGATCGCGCCGGCGAAGAAATCGCCCGGCCGGGTACCCTGATTCAGCGCCGCCTCGGTGAGCCTCTTCGCTGCCGGAGCGTTCCCGTTGATGATGACCTCTTTAAGTTCGTCCAGGGTGCTCATAGATACTCTCCTCATGGCGGGCGTTGACGAAAGCGCCGATGTTCTCGGTAAAACCCAGTTGCTCAACGAAGACGTCTTGAAAGTGCGGATCGGAGCTGAGGCTCACGTGCTCGACACGACTTCGCAAACGGGTGTACGAGCCGTTTTCGCCATCCCGGCTGAAGAGCGCTAACTTGGCTCCGAGCAAAGCGGTGTTGCCCGCCGGTTCGACCTGGTCGGGCTGGTAGTCGATCAGGCCGATGCGCCTGGCGCTCGTACGGTTCACGTAATTTCCGAACGCGCCCGCGAGATAGAGTCGCGCCGGGTCCGCGCCGCCCCAACGCTCGCGCAGCATCACGAGCCCGCTCGCAATCGCGGCCTTCGCGAGTTGGAGTTCTCGAACATCTTTCTGGGTCAGGGCGACGCCGGCACAGAGCTGCCAGGCGCTGCCGCCGTTCGCGAACCGGCCCGAAGGTGCAATCACCCCCAGATCGAGTCCGGCCGCGACCGCGTCCACCAGGCCGCTTCCACAGATTCCTGCGGGCCTGGTATTGCCAAGCACGTGGCATCGCGGTTTACCGTTCTCGATCGTCACCTCTGAAATTGCTCCCGTGCACGCGCGCATGCCCATCGAAATGCGGGCGCCTTCGAACGCGGGTCCGGCGGCCGTGGACGCGCAGAGAATTCTGTCGCGATTTCCGATTACGATCTCGCCGTTGGTGCCGAGATCGATCAAGCCGACGGCATCTTTGCTCTCGCCGACTCCGGTGGCCAGCAATCCCGCCAGGATGTCACTGCCAACGAATCCGCCCAGGCCCGGCAGGAAGCGAACACGGGTATCAGCGGGAAGTTTCCAGCTCAACTGGCCTGCGCTGAGGACCTGCAACCCGTCGCCACCGCTGATGAAAGGGTAATGCGATAGCGGCTCGACGTTGATCCCACAGAAGAGATGGTGCATCACCGTGTTGCCGACCAGGACGACGTCCCGCACTTGATCCGCTTGGGCATTGGCCGCGAACAAAAGCTGAGCGATCAGCGCGCCGATCTGGCGGCGTATCAGGCCTTCCAGTTCTCTTCGTCCCGCGGCGGAGAGCGCAAACTGCAGGCGGCTCATGACGTCCGCGCCCTGCCGCGCCTGGCTATTCAGCGCGGTGCGTACCGCCAGCACGCGGCCGCTCGCAAGCTTGACCAGTTGCGCGACGATTGTCGTTGTTCCCACGTCCACCGCTACTCCCAGCCCTGGACGCGGCGTGAAGGCAAAGCTCGATTCATCGCTGAGAATCGCCGAGTCCCATTGGCGAAGCTCGATGACGAGATCGCTGTCGGCGACGCACTGGCAGGCGAGCCGCCAACCCGCAGCCAATTCATCGCTCGAGAGGCGCTCTTGTTGTGCCGCGTTGACGCCCGCTGATCCCTCGAGAACCTGAATCCGGCAGCCGCGGCAGCGCCCTTGCCCGCCGCAGGGAAATTCCACGCCTTGTTCGAAGAGGGCGTCTTTCAGCGGCTCGCCGGGGCGAACGCGCACTTCTACACCGATCGGCCTGAGTACCACTCGATGTGTTCTGTGATCTGCCATTCTCGATTCCCGATTCCTGATTCTCGATTCCCGATTCCTGATCCCTATTTCCTGCTGTCGACTCCCTATTCCCTATTCCCTTATCCCTATTCCCTTATCCCTATTCCCTTATCCCTATTCCCTATCCCTACTCCATACTCCCTATTCCCTATTCCCTATTCCCTATCCCTATTCCCTATTCCCTACTCCCGACTCCCTACTCCCGACTCCCTGTTCTCTACCTGCCGCTCGCAACTCGCGTTTCGCTTGGCTTATGCTCCCTTGCGTACCGCACCAAGGCGTGCATATTCGCCTCGGGCGTGTCACGGACCACTTCGCAGCCCGCGCCCACGATGTACCTCGGACCCGCTTGCCGATGACACTCGGCGATGGCAGTCGTTATGGTTTCCGGCGTGCCTTCGCGCAGGACGCGCACGGGGTCAATGTTGCCGAGCAGTACCGGTTGCAGACCCATCTTGCGGCGCGCATGGTCGAGCGGAGCCAGCGCGTCCTGATCGACGATGTCGGCACCCACACGTCCGAGGCCCTCCGCGATGTGACGCGTATCGCCACAGATATGCAGCCGTACCCGGGCGCCCAGGGCATGGATACCATCGATCATCTTTTTCTGATTGGCGAACACAAACTCGTTGTAGAACCGCGGGCTCACCAATGACGACGCAGGGTCGCCGATGCCCATGATGTCGACTCCGGCCTCGATTTGGGCCTGGGCGAAGCACAGTTCCATCTGCACCACGAAATCCATGAGCTCGCGCACGAATTCCGGATCGTCATAGAAATCCAGCATGAGCCGATTGATTCCGCGCAGGTCAGCGGACTCTCCACAGGGCCCCTCAATCCAACCTTCCACCAGTTTGTCCTTGCTCGCTCGCTCCCTGAGCATTCGCACGGCCTGAACGCGATTCGTCATGCGTCCGCCGCCGAGCGGGTCCGGCGGTTTGAGCCGCGCGAGCAGCGTCTTGTCTTTCAGGAGAGCGTTCTCCTCGTCGATGGCCGGAGGCTGGTCGGGAAAAAACTTAATGACGGCTCCAAGATCCGCCGCCTCGCAGCCAGGGTCTGAGATCACGCTGACGTGATCCACGCCGAATTTCTCCGCCACGCGCAATTGTCCCTCGGCCTGCACGCGGCAATTCGTGGCGTAGTCGTAATACCTGGCCCCGATCTGGTCCGCCGCGAACATCATGGTGATCGGCATGGCGGGGAGGCAGTCAATGGCCCGGGCATCCAGCATTGCGAGCACTCTTTCCCGGCTGTTCATAGAACGCCTTCCTTTATTCGGTCGCCGACAGGCAAATAATTCCGCTGTTGTAATCGGCGGCAACGGTCCGGCCCGGCGGCACCACCAGAAACTCGCTCTCATCCCAGGGTCCATCCACAAGGCGCTGAATCAGTCCCGAGTCGCCGCGCTGCTTCTCGAATTTCCAGGCGCGCGATTCGGCCTTCTCGCGAGCGCGAGACTCGAAACTCAAGTCCGGCTCAACACCCATCTCGATGAACGTGATTTGCCGGTAGTGGCTGGTCAGCCGGCCGAGTTCTTCCTGAAGATAACGAGCGTTGTCTTCGCCGTACCGGGCGGTCAACTCGTCAAAGCTCGCGGTGATTCCCAGCTTCTTCCCCAGGGCAAGCTGGCTCAATTCGCCATCGCTCTCGCCGCGCTCCAGCCAGCCGGTGGTCTCGAAGAAGACGCCGGGATGGCCCTGGAAATAGTCGAGGTAACGCTCCTTGCTGCCGAGAAAAAGCGTTATGCAATCGTGCGCGCGCGGAATCACCAACTGTGTGTCGCCTGCGGTCAACCCGACCACTCCGTTGTTGCAAAGTCCGTAGCCGAGGAGTACCGCGTGGTAGCGGGAGCCTTCAACCCGATCGACCGCGGCCTGGATGCGCGCGAGCATGTCCGGCGCGCCGACGTCGTGCAGGCCCTTGGTCAGAAACTCCACCTCGATGGTGTTCACCGACCTCGCGATGGCCGCGCAGAACTCGCGATAGAAGATCTCGCAACTGATCAGCTTCATGCGCATACGGCCGCCTCCGAGTCAGGATGAGCGGCTCGCTTCAGGGCGGCGATGAACTCCGGCGTGGTGCCGCAACATCCGCCGATGAACGCGACCCCGGCTTCGATCAGCGCCGACGCACCGGCCGCGAATTCCGCGGGACCGGTCTTGTATACCGTCTCGAAACCGGCAAGCTCCGGCGCGCCCGCATTCGGTTTCAGCCAGATCGGGCATCCGGTGGCGGCGGCGAGTTCCCGGTAGATTCGGAGATAGCCCTCGATTCCCTGTCCGCAGTTCGCCCCGATCACGTCGGCCCCGGCGGCTGCCAGTACGGTGGCCGCCTGCTCGGGCGTGGTGCCCATCATGGTTCGGGTCTTGTTCTTACCGGAATCGAAGGCCATGCAGGCGACGATCGGAAGTCCGGTCGCCCGCGCCGCCAGCACTGCGCAGCACGCCTCGTCGAGATCGCTCATGGTCTCGATCACCAGGCCCTCGGGTCGGGCGCCCGCCAGAGCCTCAATCTGCTCGGCGAATACTCGTGTCAGTTCCGCCTCACTCGTG
>JASHQD010000178.1 GCA_030037755.1 Terriglobia bacterium | reverse complement strand
TGGCTCCCACGGCGATGCTGGTGCTGTTGAAGGTCACTGCGCTTGTGGGGTTGGTGACGGAAAAGAACTGAACGTTTGACGCGCCGCCGCCCGGGCCGGGGTTTACCGCCGTCACTCGCGCGGTGCCAGCCTCAGCCAACAAAGGGGCGGACACGGTTGCAGTCAGAGAATGAGCGCTCTCGAAAGTCGTGGAGAGTGGTGCGCCGTTCCAGTCGATCGTGGCACCTTGCACGAAACCTGAACCGCTCACAACGAGCGCCAGCGCGGCCGATCCCGGCGCGGCGCTGGGAGGCGCCAAAGGCTGAATGAAGGGGACGGAATGATTCAGCGACGCCGTTCCAGTGCCGGTCAAGGCAACCTGTTGCGGGCTGTCGGTAAAGTTGTCGCTGATGATCATGGTCCCATTAAACGAGCCCAAAACCGCCGGATTGAAAGTCACCGTCAGTGTGCAGGTGGCGCCGGCTCCGAGCACGGAGCCGCAGTTGTTGGTCTGGAAATAATTCGTGGTGACCTCGCCGGAGGCACCGCCGCTCTCGCTGGTGAACGCGATGCTCGATAGATCAAGATTCGTGTTGGACTCGTTCGTCATCGTCACTGTCTGCGGCGCACTGGACGAGCCCAGGGGCTGGTTGCCGAAATTCAAGCTCGTGGGTTCGATGCTGACTTCTGTTCCCACGCCCGTCATATTGACGATCTGAGGGCTGCCGGCATCGCTTGTATTCACCGTGAGCGCGCCATAGCGCTTGCCGCTGGTGGTGGGCACAAAGACCACGGTAATCGAGCATTTGCCATGGCCGGGCACACTCGAGCCGCAGTTGTCGCTGATCTGGTAGTCCGGAGTTCCCGTAATGCTGTCGATGGTTACCGGCGCGCTCCCGGTGTTGCTGAGCGTCGCAATCTGGGGTGCGCTTGCAACTCCAACCATTTCAATCCCGAAACTCAGCAAGCTCGGCGAGAGCACAACGTTAGTGCCGGTCCCGGAGAGCTGCACAACCTGCGGGCTTGTAGGATTGCTGTCCGTGACGGTCAGTGTTCCGGTTCTCGGACCGGCGGCCGTGGGCGTAAAGCTCACCTTGATGGTGCAATCCGGAGGGTCGTTGGTGTTGGACGACACGCTTCCGTTGCAGTTGTTGGTCTGGGCAAAGTCGCCGCTGGTGGCGATGCTCGAAATCGTCAGCGGCGTCGAGCCGTAATTTGTCACCAGGATGCTTCGCAAAGGACTCGTGGACCCCAGTGACCTGGACAGGAATGAAGTCGCCTCCTGGGAGACGACCGGGCAGGAGCGGGTATTGAGCGTCAGAGGCGGCAACGGCGTTTGCGTGAAGTCGAAACTGTCGAGCAGGTCATTGGCATTGGCGTCGCGGTCGGTCAGATAGGGCAGGTTGAAGCGCTCCTCGATGAACTTCAACACCGAAGACGCTTCGTAGACCGTGTGCGAGATGTAGCCGCCCTGCACATACTTGGCGTAGGGCGAGATGATGAGCAGCGGCACGCGCGGTCCGAGGCCCCACTCATCTTCGACCGGTGGCGGAATGTGATCGTAGAGGCCGTCAGGGTCATCCCAGGCCACGAAGATCGCCGTACTGTTCCAGTAGGGCGAATTCATGATGGCGTTGATCTGCTCGACCGTCCAATTCTCGCCCTCACAGATCCCGTAAGTCGGGTGGTCGGATTGAGGGTTGTTGGGAATGACCCAGCTCACCGTGGGAAGCCGCCCTTCCTGGACTGCCGTCGCAAATTCTTGCGGCACGAAGAAATTGCTGGTCCAGTACGATGAGTGCCGGATGTGGTCGATGCTAACGTACCCGTTCCAGACCGATTCCAGACCGGCGTAGTACCCCCAGGAAATTCCGGCCGCATTAAGCGAGTCTGCGAGGGTGGGAATATCGAAACAAGGGTACTGATAGGTGGTATTGCCGGAGGCATTGAGAATCTGCGCCGTGACCCCGGCGGGGGCGTCGCAACCGGGGTTATCTCCGGTCGGAATCGTGGTTTCATCAATTACCCCTGCCGATGACGCCGCTACGGCGTAGATATGTTGCGGGTAGCTGGGCCCCGGCTCGGAAGAGAACATCTCATCGGCCAGCACGAAATTCTGCGCGTAGGCCCAGTAATTCGGCAAATCCTGCTGGTAAGCCTCCGAGTAACAGAGGTAATCACCGTTGAGCGTGCAGGGGTTCGCGACCGGAAGATCGAAATCGTCCATGTGACCGTAGTCCATCGACTGATTCAAGCCGCTCCAACTGTGATTGAAGTCGCGCGGGTACCGGTCGCCGGCGTGAGACAGCGGGATGGTTTCGCCGGTGGAGATCAGGCCGCTCATGGCTCCATAGGCGCCGGGATAGGTGCCAAAATAGCTGTCGAAGCTCCGGTTTTCCTTAATGATGAAGACGATATGCTGAATGTCCGAGTCGAAGTCCGGTTGTTTCGCGCCGGCCGATGCGCGCTGGCCAGCGTGACCGCGCCCGTCCGGTTGCTCCTGGGCGCGCGTGCTCGCAGCGGCAAGGACCACCAGCACGGCCATAGTCGTTGCCGGAAAACGTGAACGGACTCCCTGCATGCGGCGACCCCCGGGGTAAAATTCCGCCAACCGTGCTCGCCGCCGGTCGTCCAATTGCGTGCGCAGGCGCGGCTTGAGGTACAGTTCTTGTACCAGCTTCCACCCAGCCAGTCAATGCGCGGGTGCCCGCGCTCCAAATGACACCACTGCCATACCTCATTTCAGGGCTACTTGACTTTCGGTGGGGCTCGCTTCAATATATTGTGATGCCACATATGGACCCGCAACTCTTCGATCGTGAACTGAAGAAAGGCAGCGCCGAGCTTTTGATCCTCTCCCTTCTGGAAGCCCGCCCGCGCCACGGATACGAGATCAGCAAGCTGATCGAGCAGCGGTCGGACGGCACGTTGCGCTTTCATGTTGCTTCGCTGTATCCGCTGCTGTATCGCCTGGAGAAACGCGGCTGGCTTCAAGGCCGGTGGGTGGAAAAGTCCGGACAGAGGCGGCGCCGTTATTACCGGCTGACCGCTCCGGGACGCGCCGTGCTGACTTCGCAACGCCACGGCTGGCAGACGTTCGTCCGTGCCGTGAACGCCATTGCGTCGGTTGCGGCGGAGGCTGAGAGGTAACATGCCGGAGCGATCTCGAAGCGATTATCCGGTCCTCCGCGCCGAGCGGCGATGGAGCGACGGCGCACCATGGAAGGGCGAGATCGCCACGAGGTTGTCCGATCTCAAGCTCGCGCCCGCGCGTGAAGCCGAGATCGTCGAAGAGTTGTCCCAGCATCTCGAGGACCGCTACCGGGAACTCCTGTCGGCCGGAGATGCTGAGACGGACGCAAGGCGAATGGCGCTTGAGGATCTGGACGATCCGAAGCTCGTGCAGGAATTGCGCCAGGTTGAGAATCGCGTTTCGATAGAGCTCTTAGTACCGGGCGCCGGAGGAGAGAAGGAGAACCTCATGACCGATCTCGGTCAGGACGTGCACTACGGACTTCGCATGATGTTCAAGGATCCGGGCTTCACGGCGGTAGCGGTGCTGACGCTGGCGTTGGGCATCGGCGCCAATACGGCGATCTTCAGTGTGCTCGATGCGGTGCTTCTGCGTCCCCTGCCGTACCCCGAGCAGCAGAATCTGGTCAAGGTCTGGACCCGCTTCACCGGCATTGGTTTGCCGAACGATCAAAATTGGGTGTCGCCGCCGGAATTCCGGGATTTTCAGCACCTCAACAAAAGCTTCAGCGATCTTGCCGCCATCAGCACCGGCACTTTCAACCTCGGCGTCAAAGGGAGCCCCGAGCGCGTGATCGGAGCGGCGGTTTCGCCCAGCCTGTTCCGAATTCTGGGTGCGCAGGCGGTCCTCGGCCGGACCTTTACCGACGAAGAGGCGGAGCCCGGCCACGACCACGAGGCGATTCTGAGCTACGCCTTCTGGCAGCGGGCCTTCGGCGGGGATCGAAGCGTCGTCGGCAGCACGCTTCGCGTGGATGCCGTTCCTTATACCGTGGTCGGGGTGATGCCGCCGGGATTCGAATATCCTCCGGAAACACAGATCTGGGGCCCGCTGGCGTTTTCGCCGTCCAACCTCACTCCGGACAGTCGAGGTGGCCACGGCCTCGAAGTGCTGGCCCGCATCAAGCCGGTGCTCTCCCTCGCCCAGACCAAAACGGACATGGATCGGGTAGGGAAGACGATGATCGAGCAGAATCGCGACTACCCGTACGAGAAATACGGCTTCGGGATCATCCTGAATCCGCTTTTGGAGGAGACAGTCGGGGACGTAAAGGCCTCCTTATGGGTATTGATGGCGGCGGTCGGCTTGGTTCTGTTGATCGCATGCGCCAATGTCGCCAATCTGCTGCTGGTGCGAGCTTCAGGGCGGCAGAAGGAGACTGCGGTACGCGTGGCCCTGGGCGCGAGTCCGGGACGCCTGGCGCGCCAGTTGCTCACGGAGAGCGCACTGCTCGGGCTGATCGGTGGCATCGCGGGACTCATCCTCTCGCACTGGGTGCTGAAGGGGCTCGTGACGCTCAGCGCTGAGTCCTTGCCGCGCGTGGTGCAGACGGGAATCAGCGGCCCGGCGCTCGCCTTCACGCTGATCGTGTCGCTCGGTACCGGGATTCTGTTTGGACTCGCGCCGGTCGTGCATCTCCGCCGTGAAGGGAGCTACGACGTGCTCAAGAGCGGACGCAGCACGCCGGGTGGAGCGTCCAACCATCTGCGCCGGGCGCTGGTGCTCTCCGAAATCGCTCTCTCGCTCGTCTTGCTGGCAGGCGCGGGACTATTACTCCGGAGCTTCGCTCAGATTCTGAAGGTTGATCCCGGCTTTCGTCCCGAAGGGGTCCTGACCATGCGCCTGTCGCTGCCGGACGCGAAATACAGCCAGCCGCAGCAGGTCCGCGAGTTCTTTCACAACCTGATCGACCACGTTCAGATTTTGCCCGGCGTGGAAGCGGCGGGCGCGATCAATCTTCTGCCACTCGGAGGCCTGAGCGGCTCCGGCACGACCACGGTCGACACGGAGTCCGTACCGCCGGCAGATCGGACGCCGGAAGTTGACTACCGCGGCGTCACGCCCGGCTACTTTCAAGCGATGGGCATCCCCCTGCTTCGCGGCCGCTTCTTCAACGAAGGCGATTCCGATACCGGGGCGCGTGTCGTAATTATTGACGATACGTTGGCACAAGCCTATTGGCCAAACCAGGATCCTATTGGGAGGCGTCTTCACTTCGGCGACAGCAAATCATCAGGGCCGTGGATGACGGTTGTGGGCGAGGTGAAGCACGTCCACTACAGGACGCTCGAGGCGCGCTCGCGCACGGAGTTCTACTGGCCCCAGGACCAGAATCCCTCGGGCACGATGTCCGTGGTCGTGCGGACGTCTGGAAATCCCATGAGCCTGGCTCCGACGATCGAGAAGGAAGTCTCGGCGCTTGATCCGGAGCTGCCGGTATTTCAGGTCCGCAGCATGACCGAGGTGATGGGTGAATCGGTCGCCCGCCGACGCCTGGCCCTGATCCTGCTGGCTGTCTTCGCCGCGTTGGCTCTGCTGCTAGCCTCGATCGGTATCTATGGCGTGACCTCGTACACGGTGACCCAGCGCCAGCCGGAGATCGGACTGCGGATGGCTTTGGGTGCACGCCGCATCCAGGTGCTGAAACTCGTGCTCAGGCAGGGTATGTTGCTGACGATGGCCGGCCTCGGAATCGGTCTGGTGGCGGCGCTCGTTTCCACACGCCTGATGGGCAGTCTGCTGTTCGCCGTTCGGCCTGCGGATCCGCTGGCTTTGGCCGGCGCTGTCATGCTGCTGATGCTTGTAGCGCTGCTCGCTATTCTCGTTCCGGCGGGGAGAGCGACGAAGGTGGATCCGGTGGTTACGCTACGGTATGAGTAAGTACGGCGAATTCGGCAGCGAGAGCGCAACTCACCGGGATTTGATCTTCTGCGAGGCAGGGTGTTATCTTGATCGCCAGTCATCGGCCGAAAATACGTGCCGGTCTCCGGGGGTTAAGATGACACCAAAGCATTTCTGCTGCCTTCGTGGAGGCGTCCTGACGCTTGCGGTGATGATTGCGCTGCTGACGGGTTTTGCCGCGCCCGCCCGGGCACAACTGGTCTTTTCGCCGGACAAGGTCCTGATTCGCTGCAACAACGGTCATTGCACTGGAGCAACGACCACGCTCAGGAATGAGGGACCCGAGGAGGTGACGATTTACAGCCTCAGCATCGGAGGATCGGGAGGGGCAGACTGGTCGCAGACCAACAACTGCGGGTCGGCGCTTGCGCCGGGCGCATCCTGCCAGATCAATTTGACCGTCGCCCCGGGTTCCGGTAATGCCACTGCCATCCTCACGGCAACTGACAGTGCTCCGAATAGTCCGCAGAAGGCATTCTTCAAGGAGATTTCCTACAGCAGCTCCTGGGGTAATATGGGAATGGTTCTTTGCGGAGGAATAGTGCCAGTCAAGATCAACGGGGCCCTTCCCAACTCGATGGACGGCGCGGTGCGCACCGTCTTACGGCGCGCGCTCGATGCGCGTCCGGAAGCTTTCGTGGTTCACATCTCGAAGCCGCACTCCGATCTCGTGATCCACATCCAGCAACCGTTCGATAAGAAGCTGAAATTCAGCAGTTCCGGCGAGTCTGAGATCGCCCGTGAACTCTACACGACCGTGACCGAGATTGCCGAAGGCGAACTCGGACCGACCGGCGCGTCCGGTGAACGCCGATCATGATCCGGGCCGGTGTCCGGTCATGGCGGTCGGTTCGGCTGCCACTCGCCTCAGGCCCACGTACGGCCGATGAGATCTTCAAGGTAGACTTTTTCCTTCTTGAGATCCTCCATCTGCTTGGGACCGGTAATCTCGCGCTCGATGGTGATCGCGCCCCGATATCCCAGCTCTTTCAGGCGCGCCAGGAGTTTGGGGAAATCGACTTTGCCCTGTCCAATCGGCACCTCCTGTCCAAGGTCGCGCGGATTGGTGGGGTAAAGGCCGTCCTTGGCGTGCATGCCCTGTACGTGGCTGCCGATCACGTCCAGCGCGTCCACAGGATTGGCCTTGCCGTACAGGATCAAATTGCCGCAGTCAAAGTTCAGCCCCTGATTATCGAGCCCGACGTCCTGGATAGCCCGCAGCAAAGTGACGGGCGTCTCCTGACCAGTCTCGTACCGGAACTGCTGGCCGTGTTCGCGGCAGTATCCTGCTACCTCGCGGATGGCGTCGACACTCTCTTTGTAGTTTGGATCGTTCGGATTCTCGGGGATGAATCCGCAATGGGTCTGGACCGCGGGAATTCCCATGATGTGGGCGAAGTCGGAGGCTCGCTTGATGTGCTCGATTCGCGTGGCACGATACTCGCGCGGAACAACCCCGATGGTCAGCGGGCCCTTGTAGAAGTCGTAGTCTTCACGACCAGGGCCGGTCACCACCAGCGAGGTTGCTTCAAGCTGATAATGTGACAATGCCTCGCGCAGCCGCTGGGCCGCTTCTGGCCCGTAACTATTGACGACCACTTGGCACGTGGGCACTCCAAGCTCGTGCACTTTGCCGAGCGCCGCCTCCGGATTCTCATCCACATCCACGATCAGCCCCAGTTTCGGCACGCCGGCCGGCGTCTGGCCTGCGAGGCCCAAGGCGCCCGCCATACCCGCGGGCCCTCGCGCTGAAGCAAGGGCTCCAGCGCCGGCAATCGACAACTCCAGAAATTCGCGGCGGTCAACAGGATTCATTCGGCCTCCTCATGTGGTCTCGCAAATTATCGTACATCAACTGGAGCGCTATGACGCGCATTACGTCTTGAAGTTCGAGCGAAATCAGCGAAAATGGACCCGTGCCATTAGAGCGTATACGACTCTCGCTTGCCTTGATGCTGATCCTGCCGGCGGCTGCCGTGGGACGGTACTTACCGCCGCAGTCCACAGCTCCGGCGCCGCCGCAAGCGGTGGCGGAATCCAGATTGCCGGCGGGTACGCTCGCGCTTACGGTGCTGGATGAGACCAAAGTCGCCGTGCAATCCGCGCGTGTCGCCGTAACCGGCCCGGCGGGAAGTGGACGCTGCGAGACCGATTACGACGGTCACTGCCGGATCGTGGGGCTCGCGCCCGGCGTCTACGAACTTCGAGTCGAGAAGGAAAACTATTTCGCTGCCATCGAGAAGAATGTGGAGATGAGCGCGGCCGAAGGTTCGGCGGCCGACGTCACGCTGAGTCACCAGCGCGAACTGGTGGAACGCGTGGACGTGATCTACTCGCCGCCGGCGATCGATCCTCAAAAGACCACCCTGAGCAACACACTGGACGAGCGAGACATCATCGATCTGCCGTACGAGGTGGAGCGCGACCTGCTCTACTCGTTTCCCCTGCTGCCCGGAGTCGTGCCTGACGCCACGGCTCAGATTCACGTCGACGGGTCCGACAGCCCGCAGACGATTTATCTGCTCGACGGATTCACGTTCAACTCGCCCGCGAGCCGGGATTATCTCAGCAAGATGAGCGTCGACGCGGTGCGATCCGTGTCGCTCCAGAACTCTCGATATCCCGTGGAGTATTGGGGCGGCACGGGCGGCGTGCTCACCGTCAACACCGGCATGGGCGACGATCGCTTCCGCTTTGTCGGCACCGACTTCGTGCCGTCGATCACCGAGAATCACGGACTGCACATCGGCAGCTTCTACCCGCGATTCATGGTGACGGGTCCGCTGAAGAAGGGAAAGGCGTGGTTCCTGATCGCACCTCAGGCGGAATACGATCAGACCTTCTACACGGACTTGCCCGCCGGCCAGAACAGTGTTCCGTCGTGGAGTTACAGCCCTCTCGCGAAGGCGCAAGTCAACCTCGCCTCCAATAACATTCTGACGGGGAGTTTTCTCTTCAACGGATTCGGCGAGAACAACGCGGGACTCTCCGAGTTCACGCCCATTCCCACGACCACGGACCAGCGGCAGTCGAGGCACCTGGTATCGCTCAAAGACCAGATTTTTCTGGCAGGCGGCGCGGTCCTGGAGCTTGGCTTCGCTCAAACCGCATTCTTCTCCCACGTCGTTCCGATGGGCAACGAGACCTACGTGCTGGGGCCGACCACCGCGAGCGGCAATTATTTCGAGACCTCGCTCACGCACTCCGGGCGCATTGAGGGCATCGCCAACCTGATCCTGCCGGCCGTCCATGACGCCGGTGAGCACGAATTCAAATTTGGTTTGAACCTTGACCGGATCACTTTCAGCGATTCGCTGGTCCGAAATCCCTACGAGATCGTGCGCGCCGATGGGACGCTCGACGCGGCGGTGAGCTTCGCAGGCCCATCGCAGTTCGCGCGCGACAACGTCGAGGCGGGCGCCTATGCACAGGATCGCTGGTCGGTGACGAATCGGCTGACGCTGTCGCCTGGTGTGCGCCTGGATTGGGATGAAATCGTGCGCGACGTGAACGTCTCGCCGCGTTTTGCTCTGAGTTACCTGCTCGAGCGGGGCGGCGACACGAAGCTCGTCGCAGGGTCTGGCGTCTACTACGATTCCACGAACGTCTACCTGCTTTCGCTGCCACTCCAGGGTGAGCGACTAAACACGTTTTACAACACCGCCGGCACAATGCCGCTTGTACCGCCCGTTCTGACCCAATTCCAGTACACGCCAGGAACGCTGAAGGAGCCTTACGTCATAAACTCCAGCGCAGGCATCGAGCGCAAGATGCCGGGATCGCTCTACACCGATTTTGAATTCATCAACAAAACCGGGCAGGACGGATTCGCGTACTTCAACGGCTGCACGATGATCGCCGGATGCCTGAACGGAATGTTCGAACTCCGCAACACTCAAACCACTCGCTACAACGCGGGCCGAGTAACCGCGCGGCGGCAGTTCAAAGGCAACCACTTCGTATTCGCCTCATATACCGAGTCCAAGGCAAACTCAAACGCCGGGCTGCAGTTCAATCTCGAAAGCCCGATTTTCGGTCCGCAACTGCCGGGTCCGCTGCCCTGGGACTCGCCTCATCGCTTCCTTTCCTGGGGATTTCTTCCGCTCATCCGCGGTTTCGATCTCGCCTATTCTGTCGACGCCCGCAGCGGTTTCCCGTTTTACATCGTGAATCAGAACCAGCAGCTCGTGGCGGGGCCCGGAGCCGATCGCTTTCCTGCATATTTCTCGCTCGATCTCGCGGCAGAGAAGCGATTTCATCTTTTCGGATTTCTGTGGGCGCTGCGCCTCGGTATCGACAACGTCACGAACCGGCAAAATGCGGCGTACGTCGATAACAACGTCGATTCTCCGCAGTTCCTCACTTACAGTGCTGTTCAGGGACGCGTGCTGACAGGGCGGGTCCGGCTGCTGGGCCGGAAATAGATAGCGCGCCAAACGGTTCCAGTTGACTTGACTGCCCACTCCGGACTGGGCGACTCGATACTACGCCTTTCCGATCACGAGCCTGTCGAAGCGCTGGCTCAGGTCGCGCAGGTACGCCTCGTCGCCGCCCTCGAGCTCAGTAATGATCGTTCCCGAGTAATGAATTTCGGCCAGCGCTTTTCGGACCTCGGCCCACTCGACGTCGCCGTCGCCGAGGTTCACCCACTGGTAGCCGTCTTCCTGGCGCTTAAAGTCCTTGACGTGCATGTCGACGATGCGATGCCCGAGCGTGCGAATCCAATCCTGTGGATACCCGTACAGCACCACGTTGCCGACGTCAAACCAGGCCTTCACCCAGGGACTGTGGAATTCGTCAACGTACGTCGCGAACTCGAGGGGACTCAGCAGGAACTTGTTCCACACTTCTTCAAGCGCAATGACAACCTTGAGCTGTTCCGCCAGCGGCACCAGTTTCCGAATCTGGGTTTGAGAGCGTTTCCAGGCATCGCGATAGCTGGTTTGCGCGTTCACCACCGCCGGAACTAGCAGAACGTACTTCGCGCCCCAGAGATTGGCGTTGTGCATCGACGTGCGCATGCCTTGCAGGCTCTTCTCGACCACGGCCGGATCCGCGGACGAGAGAGGATACTGCCAGTGATCCATATTCATGACGGAATCGATGCGCATGCCTGCGGATTCGGCGGCGCCCTTGATCTCCGCCGCTTCCGCATCGCTCGGCGTGGTGTTCACCTGCAGCGCTTCGAATCCGACGTCGCGCGCGAGCTTGAATCGGTCGGTATAGCTCATTTGCTTGGGCAACATGTCGACAAGGATGCCCTTCTTGACGGGCAGCGGTCCGGATGCCTTGCCCGTTGCAGCCGACGCAGCTTGCGCCGGCGATTCCGGCAGCGATGTTCCCGGCGATGTTGCAGGTTCGCCGGCAGAGATGCCCGCTGTTGCAGCGCCGAGTCCGGCGCCGGCCGCAGCAAGCGACTTCTTCAAGAAATCTCGCCTGGATGAGTTCTGAGACATGCGATGCCTATGCTCCTCACGCGCGATAATTCAGCTTGTCCAGATCAATCCCCGATTCCCACACCTCGCTTGATCGCATCAGGTCGTCCCACGTCACCGGATTCCCGCCGTAAGCGGCCGCGCGTCCCATCATACAGGTCAGCGCGGAAATCGCGCCCTGCTCGGCCTGATTGTGGAACTGGCCGCTGGTGATGCTTTCCACGAACGCCTTCTTCTTTTCGGGATCGGCTTCGGCCAGATTGTCGGAAAACTTGCCTGTGGCGGAGAACTGCCCGCCGCCCGACGATTGGGTCGCGCCTTCCGGCTGCCAGGGTTCATCGCCCCAGATGCCGAGCGGCCCGGAGTAAGGCGATTGCGAAGTGCCCTTGGTGCCGAAGAAGCGCTCGGTGACGTCGAACCAGCCCTTGTTGAATTGCGTCGAGCTGAAGGTCACGGCGATGTCCTTCGGATAGAAGAAAACCACGTTGTAATGGCTGTAGGCCGTATCGCCGGCTGGCCTGCCTTCGGTGCCGCCGGTCGCCGCCGCCCTCACCGGATGATCCTGCAGGATCCAGTTGCAGATGTCGATGGCGTGGATGTTCTGTTCGACGATGATGTCGCCCGAGAGCGCGCGATCGTGCACCCAGTTTCGCAGCCGGCGCTC
>JASHQD010000177.1 GCA_030037755.1 Terriglobia bacterium | reverse complement strand
AGTCAGGCTTCACGATTCTACGAGGATAGTGACGCCAATAGGAGGTTCGTAGTTCGTGGATCGTAGATCGTTGCTCTGGATTCGAGCATACAGTCAACGATCCACGGTCTATGATCAACGATCAACTGAAAAACTGACAAACTGACAAACTGACGAACTAAGAACCGACAACCGGCAACCGACAACCAGCAACCGATCGATGCCCGAACAGCCTCATCACGACCGGCCCCGCTTTATCGCCATCGAAGGTCCGATGCGCGTCGGCAAGAGCACGCTGGCGCGTCTTCTGGCGGAGCGCCTGGGCGCACGGACACTGAGCGACGTCGAGGACAACCCGTTCCTCAGCCGCTTTTATCGGGAGCAGCCTGGGGCCGGATTTGCCGCTCAACTCTATTTCCTGATCGAGCGCTTCAAGCAATGGCGCGCGCTCGACGCCGGGAATGTATCCCGCCGCCTGCTGATCAGCGATTATCTTTTTGAGAAGGACCGGATTTACGCTTATCTGAATTTGAACGACACCGAGTTGAGTCTTTACAAGCAGTATTACGAGCTGCTGGCGGACCAGGTGCCGATTCCGGACTTGGTGGTATACTTGCAAGCGAAACCCGAGACCCTGCGAGTTCGCATCGGCATGAAAGGCGCACCGATGGAACACGAGGTTTCGGATGAGTACCTGGAAGAGCTGGTGCGGGCGTACGACCACTTCTTCCATCACTATCGATCGAGCGACCTGCTGGTGGTGGAAACGTCCGAGATGGATTTCGTCCACCGGAACGCTGACCTCGATGAGCTGCTGAAGCGGCTCAGCCAGCCGGTTCGCGGAACGCAGTACTTTTTGCCGCTTAGATCCGCGAATGCGGACTGAGACGAAGCGTTAGGCGTCAGGTTCCAGGTGTCAGGAAAGAATTGCCGATTTTCGATTGCCGATTTTCGATTGAGCCCATCAATCGGCAATCGTCAATCGCAAATCGGCAATTGCTTCAGCACCTAACTTGAAGCCCAATCCACAGGAGGTGCCATGGACCCGAAGCTTGAGGCCGTGAGCAAAGTAACTGTCCCGGAAATACTCGACCGCAAACTGCGCGGCGAGCGCATTACCTGCCTGACCGCTTACGATTACCCCACAGCGCGACTGGTTGACGAAGCCGGAATCGATACGATTCTGGTGGGCGACAGCCTGGCTCAGACCGTGCTGGGCTACGACTCCACAGTTCCTGTGACCGTGGACGAAATGCTGCACCATCTGAAAGCTGTGCGACGCGCGGTGCGGCGCGCGCTGCTGATGGTCGATCTTCCCTTCGGCGCTTATCATACGGAGGTCGGACGGGCCGTCGAAGCCGGCATCCGCTACCTGAAGGAAGGCGGTGCGGAAGCGGTGAAGCTCGAAGGCGGACGACGCCGCGCGGAAGTGATTCGCAAGCTTGTGGAGGCGGAAATTCCGGTGGTCGGACACATCGGGCTGACGCCCCAATCCGTGCACAGCATGGGCGGATACCGCGTGCAAGGCAAGACGGTTGAATCTGCGAGCGACCTGGTCGCAGACGCGGAAGCCGTCGAGGACGCAGGTGCTTTCGCCATCGTACTGGAAGGTGTGCCGCGCGAGCTTGCCGGAATCATCACGCGCCGCCTGCGAATTCCTACCATTGGAATCGGCGCCGGACCGGAGTGCGACGGCCAGGTGCTGGTGTTCCACGATCTTGTCGGCCTGAGCTTCCAGACTCCGGCCAAGTTCGTGCGTTCTTACGCCGATCTCACCGGTACGTTGCGCGTGGCTCTCGCCGAGTATCGTCGCGACGTGTTGGAAGGCGCCTATCCGGATGATCGCGAGAGCTATCACTGGTCGCCGGCCGTCAGGGCGGAGTTTGATCGCGTTAGGACATAGCCATCAGCTTTCAGCATTCAGCCGTCAGCACTCTGTTACCGGTTCGCTGGCGGCTGATGGCTGATAGCTGAAGGCTGAAGGCTGAAAGCCTAGCCCCTTGTTCTCACCCATGCACTTCATCGCATCTCTCAACGACATTCGCTCCTTGACACGCGATCTTCACCGGCGCGGCAAGATCGTTACGCTCGTACCTACGATGGGAGCGCTTCATGCAGGGCATTTGAGCCTGGTCCGGCGCGCCAAAGCAGACGGTGGCGCAGTTATCGTATCGATCTTCGTCAATCCGGCGCAGTTCGGCCCTTCCGAGGACTACGCTCGCTATCCACGAAATCTCGATCGCGATTGCGAAGCGCTGGCGCCCTTCGAACCCGAAGCCGTTTTCGTGCCCGACGCCTCTGAGATTTATCCGCCAGGCTTCGAGACCTACGTCACGCCCGGGAAAGTCGCGGAAGAATTCGAAGGTTCTGTGCGTCCCGGACACTTCCGCGGCGTCGCGACGGTGGTCCTCAAGCTCTTGAATCTCGTCACGCCAGACGCCGCATACTTCGGCCAGAAGGACTTTCAGCAGACTGCGGTTCTGAGGCGAATGGTGGCCGATTTAGATATCGGCACACGTCTTGTGATCTGTCCGACCGTGCGTGAGCCGGACGGCCTTGCGCTTAGTTCGCGCAACGCGTATCTCGATCCCGACGATCGTCGCGCGGCGGTGGTGCTGTATCGAAGTTTGTGCTGTGCTCGCGAGTTGTTTCACAACGGCGAGACTAACGCTGACACGCTCGTGGCCGCAGTGCGGGAAGTAGTTGAAGCCGAGCGGCGAGCCGAAGTTGTCTACGCCACGGTTGTGAAGCCGGACGCGCTAGAGCCGGCTGCGCGGGTCACACCAGGATGCGTGGCACTCGTGGCGGCGCGCGTCGGGCCAGCGCGGCTGATCGACAATATGATTCTCGGACCCGCAGGCGCATCGGATGAAGAGCTGATCCAACTTGCGCTCTCGTCATCCTGAGCGTAGCCCATGCTGTAGCGGCGCTCTATGAGCGCCGGTCTCGCCCTATTCAAACTTTCGGCGCTCATAGAGCGCCGCTACAGCATGCCGGGGGATTTCTTTCCATGACTCCGGCCACCCGGCTGTGATAACTTCTTGCTTGCGGCGCTCAATTCGCGGGCAGCCCGCCACCTCGATTGCATGGATAATCTCCTCCGCTGGCGCGACGAATTTCCCATCATCGACAAGACCACATATCTCATCTCTAACTCGCTCGGAGCTATGCCCCGCGCGGTCTACGATCGGCTGAAGGACTATGCCGACACCTGGGCGACGCGTGGCGTGCGAGCCTGGGAAGAAGGCTGGTGGGAAGCAAGCGCGGAGGCCGGAGATCAGATCGGCGACTTGCTGGGCGCTGAGCCCGGCAGCATCTCGATTCACCAGAATGTGACGCTCACGCAGGCCGTGATCAGCTCCTGTTTCGATTTTACCGGCCGGCGCAACAAGGTCGTGCTGGTGGACCTCGAGTTTCCGTCGATCGTGTACTTCTACATGGAGCAGCGGCGGCGCGGCGCGCGTATTGAGATGGTGAAGAACGAGGACGGCGTTCGCGTCCCTCTCGGTAAACTGCTCGAGGCCATCGACGAAGAAACACTGCTGGTGCCCGTGTCTCATGTGATCTTTCGCAGCTCCTACTTGCAGGATGCGCGGGCGATCATTGAACGCGCGCACGAGGTGGGCGCCTACGTCATTCTCGACGTTTTTCAGTCCGCGGGGACGGTGCCGTTCAGCCTGCGCGATCTCGAAGTCGATTTCGCCGTCGGCGGCGTGCTCAAGTGGCTCTGCGGCGGGCCGGGTGTGGCGTATCTCTACATGCGACCGGACCTGCGCCCGAAGCTCAAGCCGATGATCACGGGGTGGTTGGCACATCAGCGCCCGTTTGATTTCGAAGTCGGTGAGATCGACCGCACCGAGGATTCGTACGGCATGCTTAACGGGACACCGCAGATTTTGCCGGTTTACGCCTGCCGTCCCGGACTCGAAATTATTCGCCAGGCCGGCATCGAGAACATCCGGGCGAAATCCGTTCAGATGACGGAGCGGTTGATTCGAGGCGCCGAGGCGCGCGGCTGGCGCGTGAATACGCCATACGATCCGGCGGAGCGCGGCGGAACGGTTTCCATCGACTGCCCACACGGCTACGAAATCATGCGGGAATTGGTGGCGCGCGACATCTTGGTTGATTATCGGCCCCAAGCGGGCATTCGACTCTCGCCTCACTTCTACAACCTTGACGATGAGATCGACTTCGCGCTGGAACAGATTGCGGACATTGTATCGACGAGCGCCTGGGAGCGCCACCTGCAGCCGGCCTGAGTTAGAATCAAGCTGTGGTCGCCCGGTTACTGGCCGGAGGAAGCCGCGCGGC
>JASHQD010000015.1 GCA_030037755.1 Terriglobia bacterium | reverse complement strand
ACGTTGCCCAGAGAATCGGACCGCTCGTGACCGTATCGAGGAAACGGCAGCCCCCTGGCGAGGCGATTTCAGCCCCGAAAAGGCGCACGATCACCGTCGCTTTTGCCGGGTTTCCTGCGGCCCTGGGAGGATTGACGATAGCCGCCCAGGTTCCGATTTGGATCGACAAATTCGGCGAGCCAGATTGCCCAATTGCGCTCCATTGTCAACCGAGGACCGTAGGAAGCTCATCGAGGATCTAGTCAGGGCGTGCAGAAGTCAGCGCTACTCAGGGCCGTTGGATCACTGTCCGGGTTCAGCTCCGCCCCACATGGGGGCGGAGCTGACGCTGCGAAATGCCTACTGGAAGAGTCTGAGCGTATTGGTTGCGTCGTCCACGTAATAGAGGCTTCCCGTGGAGGAAAATGCGGCCCCGAAAAGCGCTCCCGCTCCCGGTGGGCTGCCGGAATTGTCGAGGAGGAATCTCGAGGTTTGCGTCCCATTGGGCGTAGTGATTACCAGATAGCCGTCGTCGCCATTCAACTCGTAGACCGAGCCATTCGACGCGACGACTAATCCAAGAGGATCATTGAGCGCTCCACCCGAAGTCAGAGTTGTGCCGATGCCATCCGTCGTTATGCGAGTGGTAGCATTGGCGATCGCTGCGATACGGTTCGACAGACTGTCGTTCACGTAAAGGGTAGTGCCGCTCAGAGCGACGCCCGTGGGACCGATGACGAGCGCTGCCGGGTCGGTCCGTTCAGGGAAGCCCGAGCCAATGACAGTCATCGACTCAATGGCGGGCATGGAATTCTTGGAGACGGTCAACGACATCCGGATCACATTGCCACCGAGGACGATGTCGCCGCCGGCAGCCACGGTGCCGTTGAGCACGTTCGTGTAGAAGAAATCGACTTTGTTGCCTTGATCGAGAACCGTCGAATCCCAAGGACCGTTAATCAGCGACCCGGAGAAGGTTTCGACCACCTGACCGGTGCTGGAAAGCACAATCAGGCACCCGGCCTGCGCGGTGGCGGAGGTGCCGTCGGTCGTGGGCAAGCTGCCGACGATCACCCAACCGGTTTGGAGCACGTTGAGCGCCGTCGTCAAACCCACGCCGCCCGGGCAGGGACCCGGCAGAGTAGTGGGATCGATCTGGGCGAACAGGCTTTGGGTACCGCTGGGACTGATCTCCACGATTGTGGTCCCGGTGCCCTGGTAGTTCAAGCTGTTGTTGAAGTTGCTCACCAGGACGTCGCCCTGGGTGAGGTTGCCGATGGAAACGGGAACCACGACGGTACCGTAAGGGTTCACGTCGCCGTTCGCGGGAACCGTCGAAGCGACGGTCGTGATGCCGTGGGGGTTCACTGCCAGTGCGCTGGAGGCCAGCAGGCCGCCGATTGCTGCGGCCAGCGCTAAAGTACTGACGCACAGCCGTCGATGGAAAGCTCTTGGTTCAGTCATGCAGGAAGCTCCTTTCTGTTCAGGAAGCTCATCCGGGGTCGAGTACGGCCCGAAATCGCTTCTCAGTGACTTCTCCAAATGTCCAACTCAGATTACCCTCGCCTATTTAAAAGTATGTAACGGGCGGGTTCGCGATTTGTAAAAGTTTTGTCAACCCCGCAGTTCCTTCCAAACCGAAACAGCTCATTGACTTATGTAGGCGTGGGATTTCCGTTTGATGGGCTCTTGGGGGTAACCGTAGGAACGGACTCACGGCGTGGATGAAGGATCGCGGTCCGGTCCCGAAGACAATCGAACACCCGGCCTGGCCATGCTTAGCGCGGCCAGGTGGCCGCTGCCATGATGACCCCGGCAACCGTCAGGAGGATGAACCCGATCGGAACATAATACGGCGAGTCGACGCGCCGCATGCCCAGCGCATTTAGTCCCTCGGAGGGCACAACCAGCAGCAGCACAAGCCAGAGAGACCAGCGCTGCCCGTCGCGCACCGGCCCGTTGGCCAGGATCGCGACCGCGATTCCGATCGCGATCAGGCATCCTCCAAGAGCGCGCAGCAGCGCGCGGACGAGCACCTGCGCCTGCTGATTTCCGCCGCAAATCTCCCGCAGGTTCGAAGGCAGTCGTGGCATGAAGACGTCATAGAGCCCGCCCGAAGCGACCAACGCCGCGGAGAGGTCAAGAACGATGATGGCGGCGCGGTGCACAGTGCTCATCCTAGCATCGTGACGCGGGGCAGCGCCGGCCTTCAGGCCGGCATCCGGACAGCGTCCTGCGATAGGAAAACAAAAAGGCGGCTCCGGCGCAAGCCAGGCTTGTCTTCCGATAAGCCTTCTGCTAATATTCTTTTATTCCCGACGGAAGCAACTCTCGAACACCTGAAAGCCACCGGGACAGGAGAAGAACCTCAATACACGTGTTCAGAGGAAAGCGGCGAACGCAGGTTTTGCAACCCAGCGCGCCGTTTAGGGGTCTAAGCCTCGGGAAGGGAGCGATCCCCTGGCTTGCGTCCGTCAGCAAGGCCTGGCAGGCTGGTGCTGACCGATTCTTGAGGCTGGAACTTTTCCGGGTCTTCGAACGTATTACCAAACGGCGCTCCATCTACGTCTAACTGTACCTGCGGCCGCCGCCGGATCAGGCGCGCGCCGATGGTGGGCCATCCAGGAGTTTAAAAATCATGGGCAACACGACGGTGTTGGAAGAGACTCAGACCGGAGGAGCCGTTCAGCTCTCCGAGCGCTCCCTGATGGGATCGGCTCTGCCTCCAAGGGACAAAAAGGGGATGAAGCCGCGCACAAAGGCGATCGTCGCGATCATCTCGCTGGTCGTGCTGATTGTGCTTGTGATTGCGGGGATCAGTTGGAGCAAGCGCGGGACAGTGGTGGTCCAGACGGGCAAGGTGGGCCGGCAGGACCTCGCGGCGGTGGTGACGGCTTCCGGCCAGATAAAACCTCCTGACGTCAACCTCGTCAACGTCAATGCGAACAGTATGGGCAAGATCACGGAAATGACTGTAAAAGAAGGCGATACAGTCAAGAAGGGCCAGCTCCTATTGCGCACCGAAGACGTCCAGCAGACGGCCAGCGTCGAAGGCCAGGAGGCCGCGATCAGGACCGAACAGGCTGACTTGCAAGCTTCGCAAGCCAGCGTGGACTCGGCCAAGGCGACTTTGAACCTTCAGCAAGCCAATCTCGCGCAGGCCCAGGCGAAGTTCAAACAGTCGAGCGACGCCTTCGACCGGGGGCAGGAGCTCTTCAAAGACAACCTCCTGTCCAGGCAGGACTTCGATTCTCGCCTGAGCGATTTCCAGGTGGCCAAGGCGAACGTGCAATCGGGGCAGGCTTCAGTCGAGCAGGCCAAGGCACAGTTGCAGCAAGCCCAGTTCAATCATGATATGTCAGCGGCGCGCCTGGCCCAGAACAAGGCGCAGTTGATGGGCCTTCAAAACCAGCTTGCTCAAACCGTCTACGTTTCGCCCATCGACGGCATTGTGACGTCTCTTCCCGTGACCGTCGGCGAAAACGTGGTGCCCGGAATTCAGAACTCGGTTGGCAGCGTTCTGTTTCAGGTCGCGGACATGTCGATCATCACCGCTGAAGTGCTTGTGGATGAGACGGATATCGTCAACGTCAAGATGGGGCAGCCGGCGCAGGTCGCAATTGACGCGATCCCCAACAAGACTTTCAGCGGGAAGGTGACTGAGATCGGGCAGAGCGCCGTCAGCAGCACCACCGGCCAGACGACCACGACCAGTTCGACGAGCGGCACAACGAATCAGGAAGCCAAGGATTTCAAAGTCGTGGTCACCCTGGACAACCCGCCCCCGAACCTGCGGCCCGGGCTTTCGTGCACGGCGAAGGTCACCACTGCCACCCGGCAGAACGCGGTCGCCGTTCCCATTCAGGCGCTGACCATCCGCACCCGGCGCGAACTGGAAGAAAATCAGATGGATGGCAAGGGCAAGGCTCTGGCGGCAAGCCGCCCCGTGTCGGAGCTATCGCCTCAGGAACAGGCCCGTCTTAAGGAAGAGTTGCAGGGCGTGTTCGTGATTCGCGACGGGAAGGCGGTGTTTCAGGGCGTGGACACCGGCATCATGTCGGATACGAACGTGGAAGTGCTCAAGGGGTTGAAGCCGGGCGACGAGATCGTGACCGGAAGTTATCAGGTGCTGAGGACACTCAAGACAGACACCAAGGTCCGGGTCGATAACACGGCGCCTGTGCAGCCGCCGCCTTCGTCTTCGTGATGAGGTTCAAACGCGCTGTAGCGGCGGTGTCCTCACCGCCGAATCTTTGTGATCCGGCCGCGCGGCGGTGAGGACACCGCGGAAAAGTTTGTGATTGAGCGGTGCGGCGGTGAGGACACTGCGGAAAAGTTTGTGATCGAGCGGTGCGGCGGTGAGGACACTGCCGAAAAGTTTGTGATCGAGCGGTGCGGCGGTGAGGACACCGCGGAAAAGTTTGTGATCGAGCGGTGCGGCGGTGAGGACACCGCGGAAGAGTTTGTGATCGAGCGGTGCGGCGGTGAGGACACCGCCGCTACAGCGACGTACTGAAGGACTGATTTCATGGGAGTACAAACGCTCACTTCGCCTGTTCAGGAGTACTACGCGCCGCCGGACAGCATGCTGATCCGCGTCGAGGACCTGTGGAAGACCTATGACATGGGCGCGATCCAGGTGAACGCCCTGTCGGGCGTGTCGTTCGACATCCCCCGCGGCGAGTACGTGGCCATCATGGGTCCGTCCGGGTCGGGCAAGTCCACCTTGATGAACCTGATCGGCTGTCTCGATACCCCGACCAGCGGGCGGTATTGGCTGAACGGCCGGCTGGTGAGCGAATTGACGGATGATGAGCTGGCTTACATCCGGAACAAGGAAATCGGCTTCGTCTTTCAGACCTTCAACCTGCTCTCGCGCGCGTCTGCGCTGCACAACGTGGAATTGCCGCTCATTTACAACGGCACCCCGGCCGCCGAGCGGGTCGAACGGGCGCAGGAGGCTTTGCGTCGCGTGGATCTTGCCGATCGCATGAACCACAAGCCGAACGAGCTTTCGGGCGGCCAGAGGCAGAGAGTCGCCGTCGCTCGCGCGCTCGTCAATAACCCTTCGCTGCTGCTCGCCGACGAGCCAACGGGCAATCTCGATACCGCGACCGGCGTGGAGATCATGAACCTGTTCGATCGCCTGCAGGCCGCCGGCAACACCATTGTGCTGGTCACGCACGAGCATGATATCGCCGCGCGCGCCCGCCGCATCATCAGTGTCCGCGACGGCAAAGTGGCGCGTGACGAGCAGGTGAGATAGGCGCCCAGCCCGCTAAGGAATCTCGTGTGTCCGCAATCGCCAATGCGCAACCCCTTCTAAGCCGGAGCAAGTCCCGCGACGGCCATGCCAGCTTTACCGTAAGCGCCCGCGAAGCGTTCTGGATCGCTCTGGAAGCATTGCGCGTTCACAAGCTCCGTTCCTTTCTCACACTGCTGGGCGTGGTGATCGCCACCACCACGCTGATCGTGGTCATGTCCGTGATTAACGGCATGAACCTCTACATCGCCGACCACATCGCGAACCTGGGCGCCAACGTTTTCATTCTCGATCAATTCAACTGGGCCAACACCAGCGACGAAGAGTGGATCAAGGAACAGCGCCGCAACAAGCTGATCCGGATGGAGGATTACGAATTCCTCAAGGACAACCTGCAGGGCTACAAAGCCATCGGGGCGGAGGCGTGGCGCGGGCGCAATTCCGCACCCGTGATCCGTTACCGGGATCATGCGCTCTACGAGGTCCAGATTACCGGCGAGACGCCCAGCATGATGGGCATTGGGCAGCAGCAGGTGGGCAGCGGCCGCTATTTCACCGAATCGGAGTATGAACACAGCGCCCTGGTCTGCTTCATCGGCAACGACCTGGTGAACGAATTCTTCCCCAACTCGGACCCTCTCGACAAGGTCATCAGCATCGGTGGCCAGCCGTTCCGCATCATCGGCGTGGCCCAGACTCTCGGCAAGACCCTGGGACAGAGCCAGGACGATTTCGTACAGATCCCGCTGACCATCTTCCAGAAGCTTTATGCGTCGCGGCCGGGCATCGACGTCAACGTCCAGGCGAATAACAGCGATCAGATGCTGGAACTGGAAGATGAGACCCGGGCGCTGATGCGCGCGCGCCACCACATTCCCTACAAGGATACCGACGATTTCGGCATCAACGCCTCGGCCACCATCATGGGCCTCTGGCAGCAACTGACGGGCTCGATTTTCGCCATCACCATCGCCGTGGTGGCCGTCTTCATGGTGGTGGGCGGCATCGTGATTATGAACATCATGCTGGCCAGCGTCACCGAACGCACGCACGAAATCGGAATCCGGAAATCGCTGGGAGCGCGCCGGCGCGACATTCTGCTGCAATTCGTGATCGAGTCCGGCGTTATGGCAGGCGTCGGCGGACTTCTGGGGATCGCGCTGGCGGTGATCGTCGCCAAGCTGGTGGATATGGTGTTTACGGCCTCAGTGCCAGCAAGCGCCGTGCTGGTCGGGCTGTCGCTTTCCACGATCGTGGGCCTGTTCTTCGGAATTTATCCGGCGACGAAGGCAGCAAGGCTGGATCCGATCGAGGCGTTGAGGACGGAAGCATGAGAGGACAGTTGAAAGTCGAAAGTCGACAGTTCACAGTCAACAGTCGACAGTGCAGTTTCCCAGCCGAAAACGCCCGAGCTTATGCCGTTGCCGATGTTAACCTCCGACTGTCAACTGTTGACTGTCGACTGTCGACTCTGGCATGCCGCGCTGGAGCGGAATCATGAGATTCTTCCGCCGAAACATCCGCGAGAACCTCCTCCTGGCGCTCGATACGCTGCGCACGCACAAGTTTCGCTCATTCCTCACTATTCTCGGCGTGCTGATCGGCACCACGACCGTGATCGCGGTGGCCTCGGTATTTGCCGGGCTCGAAAGCCAGGTGGCGGCGGCCGCCAGCCAGTTCGGCACCTCGAACCTCTTCATATTCAAGCTCGATCCGGGCATTCACGTGGGGCGGCTTTCGCGCGAGGAGCGGCTGCGCAAGCCGATCACCTACGAGGACGCCATGGCCCTTCGCGAGGAATGCCCCGATATCAAGATGGTGTCTGTCGAGACTTTTATCTGGTGGGGCTCGCCACCGCCTGTGAAATACAAGGGCATGCAGATCCTGAGCTACGACTTCAATGGCGTGACCCCGAATGATTTCCAGGCCGAAAACGACACCTTGACCGACGGCCGATTTTTCAACGAAATCGATAACCTCCATCGGGCCAACGTGACGGTAATCGGAAACGATGTGGTGAAGCGCTTCTTTCCCAATGAGGACCCGGTGGGGAAGCTGATTGTGATTGGCAGTGAAGCCTTCGAGGTGGTGGGCACGACGGGCCCGAGGACGGCTTTTCCGGGCAACAACAATACCGACATGACGGTGAAGATTCCCTATCTTACGTTCAAGAAGATCTATCCCAACGAGAAGGAGAATTTCATCCTCGCTACGGCTTTCCCGGGAAGAATGGATCAGGCCAAAGACGAGGCGGAAGGGGTACTGCGGCGGAGGCGCCACGTTAAGCCGTCCGAGGCCGATAATTTCGGCATTTCGAGCGTCGAGGCCATCATCAATCAATTTGACCAGTTGATTGGAACCGTGGTTCTGGTCACGGTGGTGATTTCGTCCATCGGGCTGCTGGTGGGGGGCATCGGCGTGATGAACATCATGCTGGTTTCGGTCACGGAACGCACGCGTGAGATCGGCGTGCGCAAAGCCATTGGAGCGCGCCGGAGCGACATCACCTGGCAGTTCCTCCTGGAGGCCATGACCCTGACCGGGTCGGGAGGCGCGCTCGGCATCGCGCTCGGCTTCGGCCTGAGCGCGCTGATCCGGGGCCTGAATATCCTGCCCTCCGCCGTGCCCTTGTGGTCCGTGGTCGCGGGCTTCGTGGTGGCGGTATCGATTGGACTGTTCTTCGGCTTGTGGCCGGCGCTCAAGGCATCGAGGCTCGATCCGATCGTCGCGCTGCGCTACGAGTGATTGAACGCCGCCTCTGGAACGACCCTCGGCATTCGGCGGCAGATCGAGGGAGAGAAGCATGTCCCTGTCGATCGAACAAGACGCTCGGTACGCTGGCAAAGACCGTTGGACCTGGTCGGTCTGGGTGGAAGGAAACCCGTCACAGCTGGACGATATCGACCGGGTTGTCTATATTCTCCATCCGACATTCCACAATCCGGTGCGCGAAGTCGAGGACCGGAACAGCAAGTTCCGGCTGGACACCTCCAGTTGGGGCACTTTTACCATCCGAGCCAAAGCGATTCACCGCGACGGCAGTGAGACGTCGCTAAGGCACGACTTGAAGCTGGTCTACCCGGACGGAACTCCAACCTTTGCCTGACTCCTGCTGGGGACCTCCACCTCGGCCAGCCTGTTATTTGGCACCCGAATCGGTATCGCCGTTTTCCCGCTCCTCTTTCACCCCGATGACGCCGACGCCGGCCTTGGCCGCCTGAGCGTTGAACGCGGCGAGATCGTGGCTGCGGAAATCCCGCCACTCGCCCAGGACCTGTTCAAGGTCTCCGTTTACGAGATTAAAAATTGTGTAGTCTTGCTCGGTGGGCGCGGCGTCCGCGCTCTCCACAGCGCCGCCCAAGGCGCTCATCCGGTCGTCAAGCTTCACCGGATAATTCAAAGGATCCTCTGAGGCTTTGGATTTGGTCTGCATCAGCTTGTCTTCGATCGCGGTCATCTTCTTGTCGAGAGCCTTGGCGGAATCGATGAGCGGCTTGGCGTGCTGATCCCCTCC
>JASHQD010000176.1 GCA_030037755.1 Terriglobia bacterium | reverse complement strand
TGTAATGCGCCGCCGCGGTCTCGATTCGGGTCTGCGGTTCGAGGAAATACTTCTCGCTCTTATCGTCGTCGATCGCCTTGCCGTAATTGATCGCCGCCTGCTCCAGATAAGTCTTGGCCGCTTTCGGGTCTTTGGCCGCGTACGCCATGGCCTCGTAGGCGACGCCCAGGTTATAGACCCGGTACGCATCGTCTTCGGGCTTGGGGAAAGGCGTCATGGTTTCCAGCCCTTCAGCCATGCGGGTCCACAGGCCCTGGTCGGCCAGCCGGTCCGAATCGTCAAGTTTGCCGCGGCCCAGCAGCACCTCCACGTTCTCGCTGGTATCAACCAGGCGCGATGAGATGTCTTTGACCTCGCGCTCCATCATGACTTGCGCCACCTGGTCCGGAGTCTGGACGAGGTCCGGGTCGAGGCTCGCATTGCCAGTGTCCTTCTTGCCCGGTTTGATCTTGCCGAACTGCGACTTCAGATCGTGATAGGTCTTGGTGCCGACGTTCCCGCCCCCGCCGCCCTCGAGTTCGTGCTGATAATTCTCGACGACGTTGTAGGCATCGACCGTGCGGCCCGCGTGCGTGTCGATGGCTTTATAGGCTACTTGCATGGTGCCGCTGACCTCAAGGAATTTCTGGTCGGTCAGGCCTTTCTCCGACGCAACTTTGCGCGTGACCGTCTGGGGCTGCGGCGTGTTCAACTCCGTGATCTTGCACTCGATGGTTACGTCGGGATGCGCGTTATCGACCGTGAGCTTGGGGTTGTTCTTCAGCAACTCCACCTCGAGCGCGTCGCGCAGGGTCCCGGCGACGGCGGAGTTTTTGGAGTTCTCGGCCGTGACCTTGACGGAGATTTTCGAATTCTGGAGATGCACCGCTGACGGCAGCCGCCGTTGAAGAGTGATCTTCTTCTTGATGCGCCCGAAGCCCTGCGCGTACGCGGGCAGTATTGCCGGACCACCAGCCATTGCCGTGGCCAGCACAAAAAGGAGGATTCTCGCGCACTTGCTCATCGACTTCTGTTCTACACCTTGTTACTCGATGCTAACAGAACCGGCACAAGCCTCGCAACTATAGGCATCTTTCGGACGTGAGTCTGGCGGGTTTCGGGATTTTGACTTGTCGCAAGCTGCGGCCGAGACGCGGGCACGAATCGCCAGTTCGCCCGCGATTGTTGGCTCTCCGCCGTTATTTTCCCGTCAGGCCCTGGATTTTCTCTGAACTTTCTTTGCCCCCTTTCCGAGTCCCGGAGCCACAAACCCTTGATTTTGTGCGCCATAAGCGGCGCCTCCGCTCGTCTCCGGAGCCTTTGTCCCTTCTTGTCTGGCCACTGTTTTTCGCTGGCCAAGCTATTGAAGATAAAATACTTATGGGTTTGATTTTGACTTTGCTTGGGTTTGTTTCGACCAATTCTTTGTGGAACTATATGATTCTAAATGGCCTTTGGGTCTGTTTTTTTCGTTTCGAAGGGGGGTGGGGGGCCTCCGATAGCCTGGCGGGCACAAGAGCCTAGGTACGTCGGCCGACCGAGCGCCTTCCAGACGATCGCAGGGAGAGATACATCAGACGCGGTTAGTCCACCTTCACGGGCTAATCGATTCGAATCGGCGATTCCTGAGGCCATGGATCTGCGTCGAACCAGCCGGGGTGGCTATGTGGATGAATATCATACTTCGTCGGCATTTAAGTCAATAGATAAGACCCGGCGGTGTTATTCCTGCCGGTCAGGTTTAATCCATCGGCGCTACTGCACTCGCGTGGTGGCGGCGGGCGGAGATGGGGGTTGCGCCATGAGTCCAAGGCCCTGCAGCAGGAATACGGTGCGTTGGGCGGGGCCGCGCCAGATGAGTTGGCAACCGTCGCCCTGGCAGGCTTGTACATACACATCGCCGCCGCTGTACTCCAGGCTGCAATTCTTGAAGACGCAGTTGATGAAAACGCCTTCGTCCAGAACCACGTTCTCGTTCTCGAACGTTTTGCCTTCGTATCGGGTCATAATCGTTTGTACCATCGGAAGGCACCTTGCGGCAAACCGAAATAGCCGGAACGAAAGAGGCCACAAGTCGACAGTCGACAGTCAACAGTCGACAGTTGGAAGACTTTCGAAAACTCGCTCCAGACAGTACTGATACAGCAGTTTCGGCGATCACCTGCCCGGCCGCGCCCGCTAGCACCGGCAGGCGCCATAGGTTGTCGATTTCAATTCTTTAAGCAGCGACGCGCGAGGGATTGACCGCCGGCGGACGCACCATCGACTCCACACGATTGCGCAGGCGATTCACGATGGCCGAATGGATCTGCGACACCCGCGATTCGTCGATGCCGAGCCGCTCCGCAATCTGCTTCATGGTGAAGTTGTGTTCGTAGTAGAGCGACAGAATCTGCCGGTCGCGGTCGGAGACGGAACTCAGCGCGCGATTGAGGAAATCGCGCTGCTCCTGGACGTAGCAGAGCTCGAAGGGGTCCCGCTCGCCGGTAGCGGGCAAATCGTTCTGATCGGGACATTGGAAGTTCGACATCAGCGTAGGCCGGAGCCACTCCACGCCCAGGCTGCGAAATTCGTAAACGGCGCGATACCACTCTTTCAGGCTCATGTGCATGGCATCGGCCATTTCGCCGTCGGTTGCAGGGCGTCCCAGCCGCTTGCTCAGCTCTTGAAACACGCTCTCGGCCTGTTTGTTCCGGCGGCGCATATCGCGCGATGCCGGATCGAGTTCGCGCAACGCGTCCAGGATCGCCCCACGGATGCGATAGCGGGCGTAAGTCTCGATTTTCACCTGCTTGCCGGACTCGAATCGACGCATTGCCTCCAGAAGCCCGACCGTGCCGGCGCTCATCAGATCGTCCACGTCAACGTGCGACGGCAGGCGGTCGCACATCTCCCGCGCCACGCGCCGCACCAGGGACATCAGTTTGAGAGCGGCTTCGTCGCTCTCGCGCCTTCGATCGGCGGACTGCGCGGCACGGGCCGTTTGGGACTTGTCGCGAGTCCGCCGTCGCGGAACGCTTTGGTTGTGCCCGCCCGGTGAGGGAAGCGATCTTGAAGTCCGGGTTTGGGACGCCGAAGCCTGATTTGCCATAGCTGCTCTCCTTTTTCGGCGGCTCCCTCGGATTCTTTAGCGGGTTTGAGTGCACTTCACCGCAATCGCCGGACTGGGACCGACCCGGCTCGGTTGGGGTCATCGGTTGTTCAGGAGCCGCTTGCCGCGATCAATATTGCAGTCGCGATGCCATACAGGGTGGGACGGCCGAGAAGGCGTTACGGACGTTCACTGTGGCTTCGGTTGAGGGACAAGCGTGACGACGGGTCAGACCGTGCTGGAGACGAAGCCGAGCCAAAGCTTTTCCATGCAAGATATTGCGCAGCTACGCCGACTGATTCTTGTTGGCACGGTCAGTTTGCCTTCCGTTCCTATGAGAATCGGTTAAATCATCGGTATCTAAATTTCTTCTAAGAATGCTGACGCGCGAGCACACCAAAAAGAACGAACTGCGTTCAGTTCCGTTTCGGGAAAGCTTGGTCCCGCTTTGGAACTGACCGGCACGTAAGAAGGCGTAGAGATGAGCCCCGTCCAGTCGCGCCGAGGCCTGGCCGGGCCGGGTAATGCAAAATCCGCGTTTTGCAGCATCCTGTCAGCGCTACGCGGCAGCGCCGAACTGGGCGAAGGTGAAGAAATGGCCGGCTGGATCCTTGATACCGATTTCTCTGGCGCCATAGAAAGTCGTCCTTAACGGAATCACAATCTCGGCGTCTCCCAGCGCGCCAATCACTTCGTCCAGATTCTCCACCTCGACGTAAAGAAATGTCGGGCCACGCCGGACCTGCTCCGCCAGCGCCGGCACGTCTTTGGTAGCACTCGCATAGCTCTGATACATGAGCTCTACATTGCCCCTCTGGAGCATGGCGAATCCCAGCTTGTTGCCCTCCGGGACCTCCGCGGCTTTCATAAACCCTATCCGCTCAGTCCAGAACTGCACGCAGGGCTCGATCTCTTCGGCGAATAGCACGGCGGTGATCTTCTTCAGCGTCATGGATGAATCCTCCCTTCCAGCATGGCCGGAGTTACGCAATTGAGAGTGGCAGCTTGCTGCAGCGGCGCTCTATGGGCGCCGAAGGATTCAAAAGCTTGCAGGCGACGCTCATAGAGCGCTACAGCAACCTGTCGCGCCGGAGCCAAAGGGTGTATGCTTTGGGGCCGTGGACCCTGGGCTCAACGCGGGACGAATTCCAAGGAGGAGAGTGGCAGAATGAAGAGGCTGATTTCAACCGTAATCCTCACGGCAGCGTGGCTTGCTCTCTGTGCGGCCGCCGGCGCGCAGTCGCAATCCTACGTTCTAACCAACAACGTCAACACCCGTAATTCCGCGACCCTGTTCCGTCTCAACAGCGATGGGAGCCTGTCGGAGGTGCAGAGTTTCTCCACCAATGGGGAAGCCGTGGAGGGCGGATATTACGCCGGCGCCACGCAGTTGATCTCTCCGGGCGGCGCTTGCGTCTTCGTCGCCGACGGCGACAGCAACGATATCGCCGCTTTCAGCAAGGCGATCGGTTACCGCAGAGTGGGAAGATATTGGAACCGGGCGCTTCTGGGCGCGAGCAACATGCCGATGGTCTTGAACAGCAGCGGCACCGTGCTGTACGCAGCTTACGAGTTCAGTTCAAATCTGGCCGTCTGGGCGGTCAATCCGGATTGCTCATTGACGCTGGCCAACTACTACGACACTGAGGCCTATCTCGGCGACATGGCGATCACGCATGACGGCAGCACGCTGTTGTGTGTTTACGTGCTCGCCAATGAGGTCGGATCGTTCGCGATCTCCGGCTCCACGCTGACGAACAATGGCACATTTTCGACCGTGGCAGAGGTGACGAGCATCGCGCTGACGAATGACGATAAGATCGCGATCATGGGCACCGGCTATCTCAGTTTCACGAGCACGGTCGTTACCGCCAGCCTGCCCGGCTTCACCAACCAACAGAAGTGGACCCTTGGTCCGGGATACAGCGCGGCCAGCATCGCGCTAAGCCCGGAGGCGGCGGCCGGAGTCGGCTGCATCTACATTGGCAACACTGGGTCCGGATCGGCCGGAAAGTCCGGTGTGACCGGCGCCGCGTTCGCCGAGTCTCCGCTGACTCTTACTTACATCAATAACGTCGTCTCTCGAGTGGCGACGTACATCGGAAACGTGGCTACCATCAGCAACACCGGTGAAGGCGGAGGAGTCTACGCTGCGGAAGTTCCCGGATACATTGGCGTTTACACTGCCGATCCGAGCTGCAACGTCACCCTCGAGAAGGAGACTGCCGATCCCTACTCGACGTTCATCCTTTCGCTTACGTCGTGGACTCCATAAGAAAAGTCCTTGCTGACGCTGGGTGCGGCCCGCTGTAGCGGCGCTCTATGAGCGCCGGCTTTTTCTAAAGAAATTGCGCCGAAAGACCGGCGCTCATAGAGCGCAGGTACAGCGGGCCACGTCCTCGTCGAACTGAGACACTGCCTGCCGGCGTGACGCTTTGGCGAAAGCAGGCATCCAACAGCAGGATGGAGTTCCTCACGAATTTAAGACATCTGGCAAGGAGCGCTGTGCCGGCCGCAATCCTGGTGCTGAGCTTGCTGGCCGCCGTTCCATTCAGGGCGCAGAGTGTCCAGCAGTCCTCGCCTGAGAATAGCCAGGCTGAGGCCCGAACCCCGAATCCCGAAACCCGAAACCCGGCTGATTCCGATGCCGACGCTCCTCCGCCCGGCGATTGGGCGCCGCAGCTGTTGGACGGCATCCTGAGCGCGCGAAACCCCGCCGCGGCTGAGGCCCTTTACGACGCAGCTTTCGCGGCGGGTCCGGACTTGATCCCGCAGCTCGAGGCAGCCCTCAAGGACGATCGCACGGCGGAATTCGCGGCCCAGGCGCTGGCGTTCACCGGAGGCGGTAAGGCGGAAGATATTCTGCAGGGCCTGCTCAGCGATCCGCGCAACCTCGATCTGCGGCGCTTCTATCTGGGAAGCCTGGGTGAGTATCCCGCGCAAGATAACGAGCTGTTGCTGTTGAATGCGGTCGCCAAGTCCGATGCCGAGCCGGACCGCACCGTCACCGAAGCCGCGATCTGGGCTTTGACGGTGCGCTCGGAGCCGGGACTTCCCGCCGATATCAAGCGCGCCCAAACCGGCATCAAGGACGTGGTCATTCAGGAGGAGCTGGAGAACGCCCGGCAGGTGATCGCCTCGAGGCTGAGCTATCTAGCCTCTGCCCAGGGGCGGAACACAGGCGGGTCGCTGCAGGAGGCGACCCGCACTTATTTCATTGGCGCGCTTCAGGAGCCGGCGCCGCGCGCCGGCAGCGCTTCCCAAACCCAGCCAGCGGTTCCGGAGGCCAGCTTCGATTTGAACCGGATCGTCTTCTCGCCGGACAAGACTCGCGCGCTCGCGCACGTGGCCTTCAAGGATCCTGAAGCGAGCGCCAACTACGATATAGTCCTGCAGAAGCAAATGGGCGACTGGAAAGTGGTGAGCGTCTGGGAGGGCGCCGAGGTTGAGCAGAGCCAGGAAGCGTCGCCGGCTCCGAAACGGCCAGGTGCATCCGTTCCCAGCCACAGCAGTACGACCCATCACTCCACCTCGTCGGGCAACAATTCACCGGCCACACACTGATTGAGATCCTACGGGGGAATGTTAAGGTTGAAAATCAGCATGGGAGGTGTGTCGTGGAGCCGGACGATACACCTCGAGCGAGGTTAATTGATTAACACACAGCGCAGACCAACGGCGCTGTAACGGTCGGACGGCGGTATTCGGCCACGGGCCGAAACGCGCGTCTCCTCGGGCGGGCCATCCCACGAGTTTCCGCGAATGACTCGCTGTGGAAAGGCTGGCTCAGGCTGCGTCGGACCCATTGGGTCGATGGTTTCCGAGCGCTCGTAATAGGTGCGGTCGAACCAATCCACAATCCATTGGCTGACGCTGCCGAACATGTCGTAAAGGCCCCATGGATTGGGCTTCTTTTGACGTACTGCGTGCGGCCCATTGCCGTTCTCGAACAATGTCTTGTCGATGAGACTCTCATCCTCGTGCAGCGCGGCCTTGTACAGCGCGGCGGTATCGAGTGGCCGCCGGCCGCTGTTGTCTCCGTACCATGCGATGTCGTTGAGGTCGCCGGCCGGATGAGGTGCCGTCCCTCCGGCTCTCGCCGCATACTCCCATTCGGCTTCCGTCGGCAGCCGGCCTCCGGCCCACCCGCAGAAGTCACGAGCTTGCGACCAATTCATCAAGATGGCCGGCATATCGCCCGGACCTGCCTCGTTAAGTTTCGTCCGACCATGTGGGTCAGATGCGGGAAGCGCTGGCTTGCCGTTTGCCAATCGATATCGCTTCCACGAGCCCGCGGTGACAACGGTTTGCCCGATCCAGAATCCATGACTTATCCGCACGCGATGGGGCGGTCGCTCCTCGCCTTGGCATTCATCATCACCGTTGGAACAGCCCATCACGAACTCACCGGGCTGAATCCACACATACGTTTGTCCATCCTTCGCACCGACGCGAGTTTTTCCGCTTGCGCCAGGATGGTCTGCCGCCCCCGGCAGTGCGGAAACGCTCCAGGCTGTGCGAACGATGAACGTTGCCGCAAGCATCATTGAAGCCGTCCAAGCCGGCGCCTGTCTCCCGTGCAGCCCAGCCAGCAGGGGACTCGGATACGTTTTCATATACACCTACATGGAGTGGTCGAGCACACGCAGCACCACCAGCGTCATGTCGTCGTGCTGCGGAGCCCCGGCCGCGAAACGGTCGGCGGCTTCGAGCACGCGCGTGACGACATGCGCCGCGGCAAGGCCGTCGCAAGCCTGCGCGGCCGCGAGCATGCGCTCTTCGCCCCACTCTTCATCCTGCGGATTCATGGCTTCAGACACGCCGTCGGTGAAGCACAGCAGCAGATCGCCGCGCGCGAGGTCGAACGACCCTTGCTGATAAGGCGACTGGCGCAGCAATCCGACCACCGGCCCGCCGGTCTCGAGCCGCCGGACGTCCCAGCCTGACGCATTCCAGCGCAGGATCATCGGCGGATTGTGTCCGGCGTTGACGTAGATCAGCCGCAGCGATTTCGGATCGAGTTGTGCGTAGAAGAACGTCGCATAGCGGTTGACGGACGAGGCTTCGTACACCAGGCGGTTCACGCGATTCATCAGCTCCGCAAGATCGCCGCCGGTCAGGCTGGCCTGTCCGCGCAGCGAGGCTTCGAGCGCCGCCATCATCAGCGCGGCGCCAATCCCCTTGCCGGAAACGTCTCCAATCGCGATGCCGAGCTTGCCTTCGGGCAACTCGAGAAAATCATAGTAGTCGCCGCCCACTTCGCGCGCCGGCCGGCAGCGACCGGTGTAGTCGAGCCCGGGAATGGACGGCAGCTCCTGCGGAAACAGCCGCTCCTGCACCTCGCGCGCGATCTCGAGTTCGCGATTCAACCGCTCGCGCTGAGCGATCTCTTCGCCGATCGCCGTGGTCAGTCGCGCTACTTCGAGCGCGAGACCCGTCTGCGCCGCCACGGACTTCAGCAGCCTCAGGTCGGAACCGGTGTAAGGCTCTTCGGAGAGCTTGGGAGCCAGACTCATGAATCCAAGAAGCCGGTCCTTGACCGCGATCGGCAGCAGCAATTCGGATTCAAGCTCAGCCAGCTTGGCACGTTCTTCCTCCGTCATCTGCGGCTCGCGGTAGATCCACGAGTTGGGATCCTGGAAATAGACGCGCGCCGGCTCGCGCTCTTTCCTGAGCCGTTCCACCGTGGGCGCGTCCGGCGCAAAGACGACGTCGGGAACGCCGGCGTAACCGACCGCGTAAGCGGGGCGATAAGGCGCGCCGCTGTCGAGCAGGACCGCCACTCGCGGCACGTGCAGGGAGTCCGCGATGCGTCGGGTCACCGTTTCGAGCAGCGGTCGCGTCTCGACGATGGTGCGCACCTGATCGCCAAGTTCGCTCAGGATCTTTTCGGCGTCGTAATCCTCGCGGAAAAAACGCCGATCGACCCAGCCCGCCAGCCGCTGCGTGAGTCCGTGCAGCAGAAAAATCGACCAAATCCCCCCGCCCAGTATCACCGCTGTGATTACGGGATTGGTGCGGTGCGACGTCACCAGCACCGCCACCAGAATGAACAGGGCGGCGCTCAGCAGAATCTGCAGCACCAGAACACCGCGACGCGCCAGCCCATACCGCAAGCTCTGGCGCAGCACCAGCCGAACGTCCATGGCACGCTGCACCACGATGACGTACGCGAAAGTCACCGGGATCAGCGCGATCAGCATGTAGGCGGGTACGAAGACCCACCAGGGAAAGATCACTTCCAGGGCCTGGTCCTTCAAATCGGAAACAACATCCAGGATCAGCAGCGGGCTCAGGCCGAGGCCAGTTCCCCAGAGCACCAGTGACAGCCGGCGCCTGGCGTCCGGGCTCGTCTCGACCCAACGCTTGACCACGAGCGCGGCGAAAAACATCGCGTAACCCGCGAGACCGAGCGCAAGCTGGACCTGTTCGACCGCGACGAAGAAGCGGTCGAGGCCGATCACGGAGGCGCGATTCTCCATAGTCCCGACCTGGTCGATCAGGACCAGAATCAGGTTGATCAAATCGGGAACGAGCAGCATCCAGGCGGCGCGATACCACCAGCGCCAGCGCCCTGTGCGCGGAAAAGGCTGCGGGAAGTAAATTCCAAACAAGATCAGGGAGATCGGCAGCGCCGCTTCCACGCCCATGCGGTAGATCGTCGCCAGGTCGCGGATCACCGGCCCCCACTGCTCGGCGTCGGCGTTGAAGAAGACGGCGAACGTCGTGAGAAAACCGAGCAGCAGCCACGCCAGCGGATCGCGAGGCCGGACAAAGGCGACCCAGAACCCGAGCCCGAGGCAGAGCAGCGGCACAATGATCACGTTCAAGATGAGCAGCGTCCACCAGACAGGCCCGTTGTGCTGCGGCATACGGTTCGACAGCTTGATCGAGGCGGTGCGGTCGGTGGCGTCACCCTTGCTGTGGACGGTGACGCGCAGCACGTCCCCTTCGTGCGCGGCGGCCATGACCTCGCCGAAATCCGCCGTGCCGCGGATGAGGCGTCCATTGATGCTCACCAGGGCGTCGCCGTTCTTGATCCCCGCCTGGCGAGCGGCGGAGACCACGAAGCTCACTTCGAGCGGGCCGGTGCCGTCGGTGTCTACAAAGAACGGCCGCTCGGCCGCGGTGTGATTGCCGAACCAGGCGGGAAACCGCTGGTAGCAGAGCCGGATTTCATAGGTGAATGTGAACGCGGCGAGCAGCGAGAGCGCGACGTATAGCGCGATGGGACGCCGCCGCGAGGCCATCTGCTGCGAGATGGCCAGGCGCTCGGTGCTGCCGGGTGAAGCCGCTGCGCTGATCGTCATGAGGGACTTCTGCGTTCACAGATTGAGACGTCGGACCGAATTTGGGCAGGTCGAGCACTGCTACAGTTTTGAGGCCATTTCCTGCGCCAGTTCGGCAAAATCCTTGAAATAGCGGCCGTGAGTGTGCCGCAGCGCTTCTTCGCTGGGTGCGTCGAGTATCACCACCTCGTGCTCAACACCGCGACGGTTCAGGTCCAACTCCAGCTCGAGCCGGACGTCGTGAGCCGCTTGCTGCTGCGACTCATCAAACTTCCGAAATTGCACCAGCCTTCTGCTAGGACGGTCATATTCAATCAGAAAGAGCATCTTCGTCCTCTTCTTCCGTGCCTAAGTCCAGCGCCATGGTTTCATTCAGGAGCCCGCGGAGCTCTCGCTTCGCGTCCTTAAGTTTTCCTTTCATCCCCTCAACTGTGACTCGGTCAGCCTCGGGGGCCCGGTAGAGCCTGGCCACACGTAGCTCCAGATCCTCAAACGACTCAACGAGCCTTGAAAACTCCGAAAGCTGCTCTTGCACGTCTGGCTCACCGCCGCCGTATTTTATAGCCGGATCTATGCCGTCAGAAAGCCACTCCGAGAGCTGAGCCCAGAGATGTTGCAGGCGCGTCCGGACCTGCACCTCGACCAATCTGTTGCGAGCAGTTGCGATAACGTGAACGGCGCGGTAGCCATAACTGGGCTGTTTACGCCGGTCAACAACGGCCGCCTTTGGGGAACGTGTTCAGGCGCTCCACGATCCGTCCTGCGCAACGATATCCTCCACCACCAACCGGCAGCCCGCGATGTCTTGCATCTGGCTCAGCCGGATGGTCTCGCGCCGGAGTTTCTCAATAATGGAAGTCGTGGACTTCGCCGGCCTTCCCGTCGGCTGCAACTGCGTCGAGGCACGAACGGCGGCTACGACTTCTTGGTAAGCTTCGGCGAAGGACGCGCGGTAATCATCCAAGCGGCCAAGATCGTCGTCTAAAACTCCACCCCTCTTCAGGCGGTCGCCGAGTAGGTCGATCTGCGCCTTGGATGTTGACGCCATTTCCCGCATCCATCATATAGCACACGGGAGTTCGGTGACCTGGAAGGCGTGGTAGGGGGGCAGGAACGCAGGCTTTCTTCGAAGACCGGGAGGGGCGGACCGAGAGGACCGCCCCGGTGGGTTGTTTGGTCGATCATTCTCAGTTTTTCGCTGTGGTGACGCTCGAGACCATCTCCGCCATCGTCTGCCCGCGATTGCCGATGAAGTGGCTCGCGAGATTAATGGCCAGCAGCTTGTCATACCCCGCGCCGGCCTGGGCGAGCTGCGCATGCCCGCTCAGCTCGCCCTTGTGCGGGCCGTCGAGCGTGACGAGCGCGGCGGCGAACTCCATCTCCGCGTCACTTCCGCGAAGCCCGATGGCGCGCGTGACCCAGGCATATCCGTCGAGATTGGCGGCCGGGTTTGGATCCATGCGCAAGCCGTCGGTCATGTGCGGGAGGTTGCGTCCGATCCACTGCTTGTAGCACTCCACCAGATAACCGGCGTCAAACCACGCGAGCGCGTCGGGATGTCCGGCGCTGTCGGAATCGTTGGCACGGGCATAAAGGCGGGTCAGGAGCTGCTTGGCTGCCTGCGGATCCTGACGCGCATAGATCGTCGCGCGCCGCAGCGTCTCCATGCGAACAATCACCGGCGTCGATGGCGTAAGCAGCGCGAGCGTATCCGCTGCGAGGTTCTTCACGTTGTAGCTGGGGTCAAAGGCGATGTTGCTGTTGACGTCGGTCCAGGGCAGCGACTTGGCGTTGCCGATCGAAATCACATGGCAGATGAGCGGCGGACCCGCCTGCGCGGAACCGGCGATTCCCAGTGTTGCGGCCAGCAGGACAAGCGAGAGTCGAGTCGATCGTGCGGTAAGTTGCTTCATGTTTGCGTCTCCTTTGTGTGATATCTCCTCCGCGCATCCAAGACGCGTGGTGAACGCGGAGTGTTAACGAGGCGGTCGCCGGTTGCCAGTTGATGGTTGGCGGTCGCCAGTTCGCGCGACATCGCCGGCGAAAGCGGGAATGACGATGTCGATCAGATTCCTTAGATTAGCAAATGACGCCCACTATCGATCGAACAGGTATCCGGAGTAAGACTGTGACGCGGCCACCGGGCCTGACCGATCCGGATTCGAGCCCTTCCGGTTCCGTCGCTGCAGCCTCGAGAGATCGACGCCTTCGTGTTCGAGCAGCCAGCGCTTCCGTTCCAGGCCCCCGCCATAGCCCGTCAGCGATCCATCGGCGCCGATCACGCGATGACAGGGCACCACCACCGCGATCGGATTGGAACCATTCGCCAGACCCACCGCGCGGACCGCCCTAGGATGGTTGAGTTGCGCGGCCAAGGCGCTGTAGCTCAACGTGCCGCCCGCCGGAATCCCGCGCAGCGCCGTCCAGACGCCCTGCTGAAACGACGTGCCACATGCCTTGACGCGAATGGCGTCGATTGCGTGCAGGTCGCCCGCTAAATATGCCTCGAGCGCCCTGCGCACGTCCGACGCCGATCGCCGGGCCTCCAGGCGCACGTCAGCCGTCCCTTGCTGGCGGCGCAGCAGCGCGAGCATTTCAGCCTCATCGGTGCCCCAATGCAAAAGGCGGAGCGTCTCCTCATGGTCTGTCACCACGAGCATGTCACCGCAGGGCGCGGGCACGCTTTCAAGGTGGAAGAATGATTTGGAACTGGCTTCAAAGCTCATAGCACAGACTCCCTGAACCAATTCTCCTCGATTCCAATCTTCCGGGCCAGCTGAAAAAGGCCCGCAATGGCCTCGGTGTTAAAAGCTTTCAACCCAGCACGGCTCGCCGCAACCAAATCGGCCAAAAGTGGCTAGTGGCGAGTGGCTAGTGGCGAGCAAGAAAACCTTCGCGCGCTGCGAAGAAGTTCAGGGTTTGTAGTACAGA
>JASHQD010000175.1 GCA_030037755.1 Terriglobia bacterium | reverse complement strand
GCAGGCAATAGTTGTAGCAATCGCCGCCGAAACGCGCCAGGCGGGCTTTCGATGCTATCAAGTCAAACGTGGCGAGCTCTTCCCCCGGGGCGAATTGCTCGGGAGACGACGCGCAGACGGCTGCCTCGCGCAGGTTCGGGCAGGAGCGTGTGCGCAGCCGATGATCCTGGCCGCTTCGGCGCAAAAACGCGCCCAGCGGAGATCCCACAAAAGTCTCGCCGACGAAAGGCTGGTGCATGACGCCGAGGACCGCCCGCTCGCCGTCGTTAAGGGCGATGAGCGTGCCCCAGTGAAGCTGGCCCAGAATAAATGAGCGCGTGCCGTCGATGGGATCGATCACCCAGGTGAGCGGCGAGACGCCGGGTGAGCGTCCATGCTCTTCGCCGTAAATGGCATGCTCCGGATACACGCGCGCGATTTCACGCGTAATCGCCTCTTCCGCGGCGCGATCGGCAATAGTGACGGGATCGTATCCGCCGGAAGCGGATTTGTTTTCGACGGTGAGCGCGGAACGAAAATGGGGCAGAATCGCTTCGCCGGCCAGTTTGCCGAGATGGCACGCGAATTCGAGGTATTCGCGGATTTTGTCGTCGGTCAGGCGCGCGAGGCGGTGTTGAGCGGCTGTCGTCCGGGTCACGTAGGGATGATATCAAACCGCTGAGTGTGAGAGCAGCCAGACTCGGCACGCCTTGTGCGGCCGTGGAGGCATCGAAGCTGCGATAAGGAAGGCTTTTGATTGCTATCAAGGATTGCTTGATCATGGCAGCGGAACGTTCTGCTATACTTGGCTGCATGTGGTCACGGTTCAACGCCCGGAAGCATCAGCACGCGCATCGCCTGGGTCACCACCATCGCGGCTCTGCTCCATCGCCGCGGCCGGCCGGACGCTGACAGTCATCCTGAGAAAAGTTAGCGTTGTAAGGCCCGCGGCGTTGGCGGGAGGCGCGCCATTTCGTCTGGAGTAAGCATGAATCTCGATTTTGACAAGCTCGATGGCCTTGTGGCCGCTGTGATCCAGGATCACTCTACCGGCCGCGTCCTGATGGTCGGCTTTATGAACGAGGAGGCGTTCCGGCAGACGGTCGAGACCGGCGACGTGACCTTCTTCAGCCGCTCGCGCCAGAAAATCTGGGTCAAGGGCGAAACTTCCGGGCACCGGCTGAAAGTCCGGGAGATCTCGACCGACTGCGATCGCGACGCCGTGCTGGTGAAGGTCGACGCGCTCGGGCCCGGCGTGTGCCACGAGGGATATCAGAGCTGCTTCTTCCGGCGGCTCGAAGATGGCCGCTGGATTGAGAGCGAGCCGCGCGCCTTTGATCCGCAGGCGGTCTACCCGGCGACGAATAAATCCGGCGACGTGCAGAAGGGCGGGGAATGAAGCTCAAACTCGGCATACCGAAGGGCAGTCTCGAAGCGGCGACCATCGAGTTATTTCGCCGCGCCGGATTTAATATCACCACGTCGAGCCGTTCGTATTTTCCCGCCATCGACGATCCGGAGGTCGAGTGCATGTTGATTCGCGCGCAGGAAATGGCGCGCTACGTCGAAGATGGAGTGCTGGACGCCGGCCTGACCGGACGCGACTGGATCGCCGAGACCGGCGCCGACGTCGTCACGATCGCAGACCTCATTTACGCTAAGCAGAGCTTCGGGAAAGTGCGCTGGGTGCTGGCCGCGCCGGAGAATTCGCCCTTTCGATCGGTCAGGGACCTGGAAGGCAAGGTCATCGCGACGGAACTCGTGGAGACCACGCGCAAGTATCTCGCCGCCCACGGCGTCCATGCGAAGGTGGAATTCAGTTGGGGCGCGACCGAAGTGAAGCCGCCGGAATTGGCCGACGCGATCGTCGAGGTTACGGAAACCGGATCGTCACTGCGCGCCAACAAGCTGCGGATCATCGAGACCGTGCTCGAATCGAATACGCAACTGATCGCCAATCGCGAATCGATGAAGGACGAATGGAAGCGACGGAAGCTCGAAGACGTCCGGATGCTGCTCGAAGGCGCCATCAACGCGCTCGGCAAGGTCGGGCTGATGCTAAATGTGCATCGCGACGACCTTGAGAAAGTGCTGGGCGTACTTCCCGCGCTCAAGCGTCCGACGATCTCGCAGTTGAGCGACCAGGACTGGCTGGCGGTGAACACGATATTGGACGAGTCGACGGTGCGCAGCCTGATTCCGCGGCTCAAGGAAGCGGGAGCGCAGGGAATCGTGGAGTATCCGCTGAACAAAATCGTGATGTAGCCTTCTTTGAGGGCTCCAAGCGTGGGCTCTGTTCCTCTGACGGTGAACTGTCGACTGTTGACTGTCAACTTGTGGTGGCCACTTCGGTTTCAGCTCTCGGATTAGGGATGGGCGTGATACGCATTCTCGACTCTCGCGCCGCAGCCGATCTTCTCACGCGCCGGAGCGCCTGTTTGCAGGATGCGGAGCGCGTCGTGCGTCCGATCTTGGAAGCAGTTCGCGACCGGGGCGACGCGGCTCTGCTCGAATATTGCCGCAAGCTCGATGGATTCGAGGGGTCCACGGTCGTGGTCTCTACCGCTCGGTGCCAATCTGCGCTGGGGCAACTCGATCCTGAATTTGTTTCTGCGGTGGACCTCGCGGCGCGCAATATTCGCGAGTATGCCGGGACGCAACTTCCCGAGGAGCGCCTGATCGACTACCCTGACGGGCGCCGCCTCGGCCAGATCGTACGTCCGCTCGATTCCGTGGGCGCTTACATTCCCGCCGGACGCTATCCGTTGCCTTCCACGCTGATGATGACAGTCATTCCAGCTCAGGTCGCCGGCGTCGAGAGGATCGCCGTAGCCTGCCCACGGCCCAGTGCGGAAATTCTCGGGCTTTCGGCCTACCTGAAGGTCCCGAGCGTGTTCCGGATGGGCGGCGCACAGGCGATCGCTGCGCTGGCTTATGGAACGGAGAGCGTGCCCAAGGTCGATCGCATCGTAGGACCTGGAAACATCTACGTGGCCGCCGCCAAAAAGCTGATCGCGGGTGAGACCGGAATTGATTTTGTCGCCGGTCCCACCGAGATCGTCATCATTGCCGGAGAAGGGAATCCGGCCCACCTTGCGGCGGACATGCTCGCGCAGGCCGAGCACGATGTCAACGCGTCGGCCATGTTGCTGACGAATTCGCGCTCGTTGGCTCAAGCCGTAGCCGTGGAAATCGAGCGGCAACTCGTAACGCTTCCCACAGCGGACGTCGCGGGTGAAGCAATGGCGCGTCATAGCGCCATCGTGATCTTTGAGACGCTTCAGCAGGCCGCAGAATTCGTAAACCAGCTGGCTCCTGAGCACCTGGCGCTTCATGACGCCGCCCTGCTTCCCGCCATCCGGCACGCGGGCAGCATTTTCCTCGGCCCGAGCAGTCCCGAAGCTGCCGGCGATTACGCGTCGGGTCCGAATCATGTTCTGCCCACGTCTGGAGCGGCCCGGCTGCGCGGCGGGCTTTCGGCGGCTGACTTCGTTAAGGTGATTTCAGTGCAGGAACTCTCTTCGGACGCGCTCGCCCGGCTCGCGCCTGCGATCACCACGCTTGCCCGCGCCGAAGGTCTGGAAGGGCACGCGAGGTCCGTCGAGGTCAGAGTTCAGGCGGGCAGTCCGGAGTCCAAAAAGTCGACAGTCGACACTTAACAGTCGACAGTGAACAGTCGACCGGTGGAGGCCAGAGGCCAGAAGGGACCCCGGACTGACCGACTCGGGACTAAGAAACGCCTTATGAGATCCGCAGCCATTGAGCGCAACACGAACGAGACCCGGATCAGCGGCAGACTTCGCATCGAGGGGCGAGGCCGGTATGACATTGGCACCGGTGTCCGCTTTCTCGATCACATGCTGGAGCTTTTCGCGAAGCATGGCGGCTTCGATCTTACGCTGCACGCGCGCGGCGATCTCGACGTCGATCAGCATCACACGGTTGAGGACGCAGGCATCGTGCTGGGGCACTTGTTCGCGAAAGCTTTGGGCGATCGCCGTGGGATCAATCGAGCCGGGTACTTCGTGATGCCCATGGACGAGACGCTCGCCGTGGTCGCGCTCGATCTCAGCGGGCGTGCGGCGCTCGTCTACAGCGATCGTGTCCGCGTCCGTTACGTGGGCGATCTGCAGGCAGAGTTGCTGGAAGACTTTTTTGGCGGATTTGCGAACCATGCGGGGACGAATCTGCACGTGAAGGTGCTCGAGGGACGGTCCAATCATCACAAGGTTGAAGCGATCTTCAAATGCTTTGGGCGCGCGTTGAGGTACGCCTGCTCGAAGGATAAGAGCCTGCGCGGGCAGTTGCCGTCTACTAAAGGGCTTTTGTGATTGCGATTCTTGATTATGGCGCCGGCAACCTGCGCTCGGTCACGAACGCCTTGCGCGTTATCGATGCACCTCACGAGGTGGTGCAGGATGCATCGGCGCTGCGTCGCGCCCGAAAGATCATCCTGCCCGGCGTGGGACATTTCGGCCAGATGATGACAGCGCTCGATACGATGCAGGTTCGCGAGACTCTGTTGGAAAAAATCGCTTCCGGGGTTCCGTTTCTGGGCATTTGCCTGGGCCTCCAGGCGCTCTTCGAGTCGAGCGAGGAAGCGCCGGGTGTGCGGGGATTGGGGATCGTCCCGGGCCAGATCAAGCGATTCGAAGGCGACATGCGCGTGCCGCATATGGGGTGGAACGAAATCCAACCACGCGACTCGAGCGCGGCTTCCAGGCTGCTTCGGGATCTGCCTGCCAAGCCCTATGTGTATTTCGCGCACAGCTACTACGCGCCATCCGACCCGGCGAGTTCCGCGGACTGCGAATACGGCGATGTTCGCTTCACGGCCGCCGTGGAACGCGAGAACGTTTTCGCCATTCAGTTTCATCCGGAAAAGTCAGGGGCCGTCGGCCAGCAAATCTTGCGCAACTTCGTTAGCCTGTGATCGGTAGCGGTCCGGCTTCGGTCACTATTTCCGTGGAGCGCCTGCGCTCCTGAATTCGAGTGCCTCTGGGCTCTCCGTGTCCAAAAGCTTTCAACGCAGAGGCCACAGAGGCTCTGTGAACTCTGTGTTGAGGCATTGCCAGCACAGAGATCGCAGAGAGGTTCTCATTTGGCTGCGGCATGCGGCCGCGCTGTGATCCTCATGCTTGCCAGAAGAATCATTCCGTGTCTCGACGTCACCGCGGGCCGGGTGGTGAAGGGTGTCCGCTTTGTGGACCTTCAGGACGCCGGCGATCCCGTGGAGCTTGCGGAACTCTACGACCGGCAAGGCGCGGATGAACTGGTGTTCCTCGATATCACCGCCTCGAGCGATGAACGCGAGATCATGGCGGGCGTCGTGGCGCGCGTGGCGGAGCGCGTGTTCATTCCGCTGACGGTCGGCGGCGGGATTCGAAATGTGGAAGACGCCCGCAGGGTGCTGCGAGCGGGCGCGGACAAAGTCAGCGTCAACACCGCGGCCGTGCGGCGGCCCGATGTCATCCGCGAACTGAGCGAAGAATTCGGGTCGCAGGCAGTGGTGCTCGCCATCGACGCGCGGCGCGCCGGTCGTAGTTGGAATGTCTTCACGCGGGGCGGGCGAGACGACGAACGCATCGATGCGGTCGAGTGGGCCGCACGTGGCGAGCGCCTGGGTGCGGGCGAGATCCTGCTGACCTCGATGGACACCGACGGCGTGCAGTCCGGATTCGACTGTGAGCTCACGCGCGCCGTGGCCGCTGCGACGCGCATTCCAGTGATTGCTTCCGGCGGGGCCGGGCGTCCGGAGGATTTTCTGGAGGTGCTGACCCACGGTTCCGCGGACGCCGCCCTGGCTGCCTCGATCTTTCATTACGGCAGCTACAGTGTGGCCGATCTCAAGACATTTCTTGCCCGGCACGGTGTTCCGGTGAGGCCGGCGGCATGATCATTCCCTGCATCGACCTGATGGACGGCAAGGTGGTTCAACTCGTGCAAGGCCGCGAGAAAGCCCTCGAAGCGGAATCACCGCTCGAGATGCTGCAGAAGTTCAAGGCTTTTCCTGAGATTCAGGTGATCGATCTCGATGCCGCTCTGGGTAAGGGATCAAATGAAGAAATCGTACAGACGCTCGCGTCTCGCGCCGTGACACGAGTCGGCGGCGGTGTGCGCACCATCGAGCGCGCAGAACGCCTGATGGATCAAGGTGCCAGCAAAGTCATCGTCGGCACCGCGGCGTTCCGATCTGACCGCGTGAACGCCGATTTTCTTGGCGCACTTGCAGGTGCGATCGGCCGCGACCGGGTGATCGTCGCGCTTGATTCCCAGAGCGGGCGCATCGTCGTCAAGGGCTGGCGCGAGGCCACCACTCTGGCGGCGGAAGACGTGCTCCGGCAGTGTGAGCCCTACTGCGCGGGATTCTTGTGCACCTACGTGGATAAAGAGGGTACGCTCCAGGGAACGGATCTCGGCTGGTTCGAGCGCCTGCGCGCCGCCACTACACATGAATTGACGGCAGCGGGCGGAATCGCCAGCCTGGATGAAGTCCGGCGGTTGACGGCGCTGGGAATCCATTGCGCGCTCGGTATGGCCATCTACACGGGACAGCTAAGCCTCGAGGAACTTGCCCGGATCTCCATCGAGCCGCTCGAGAAATCGTGAGATCCATGAGTGCGCCCGGCAAGTCAGCTGGTCTGTGCGCGTATTCTGCTGGCGCGCCGCACTTGCTTCGGCCGCTGCTCAGCCGTCGACGACGTTAGGACGGGTCGGTGACTTTGGAATGGCGCTTGGGTCCCGGCCTGAAGAGATCTACTCCGAAACCCGCCATCTTACCGGGTTAACCCTTAGATGACTTTACCTCCGCGATGGAAAAGTTGTCCTAACGCGTTCGCCGATTAGCACGCTCCTTATATTCTTCAAGTCCCGATTCCTCAATGCTAAACAGGAAGTCACGATGCCTGGCAATTCGTGTGCATCTGGTCGGTCGTCAGAAGGAGGGAAACTCAAATCAGATGGAGGATAGCTGAATGGTAGGTCCAATCTCCAAAACCCTTGGCACCGTGGTCTTGTGCTCGGCAGTCGCAGCATCCGCGCTTGCCGCCGGCTCGTCAACCAGTGCAACCGCAACCAGAACTCAGCGCATTACGGCGACGCAGCAGGGGCGCGTAACCGTGATCCGCCGGACCGTGCTCACCAATGCGATCGAGTTCGACGCTTTTCTGGCGGCGAACCCCGCAATCGCGAACGCGCTGACGAAGGATCCGGCCTTGATTGACAGCAAGATGTATCTCGCTGCCAACAAAGCGCTCGAAAGCTGGCTGAATTCCCACCCCCAAGCGGCCAAGGAAATTGACAAGAATCCAGGACGTTTTCTGAAGGAGGCTGTGCTGGTCAAGGCGGCCGTGACTTTTGAACACTTCCTGGCCGCCCACCCTGATATCGCCCAGGCGCTCGCATCGAATCCGAACATTCTGAAGTCCAACGCGATGACAACGCAGTATGCCGTGCTCCAGGCGTGGCTCCAGGCAAATCCGGACGTCGCGAAGTTTCTCGATATGGATGCGAAGGTTTTCCTGAAGCTCACAGCGGCCGTAAATGCGTACGAAACCCAAAAGTCTTAGCCGTTGGCTAGAC
>JASHQD010000174.1 GCA_030037755.1 Terriglobia bacterium | reverse complement strand
CGAACCCCCAAGTGCCGCGCCAGCGCGTTGCTGCTTACGCGCTCCTCGTCCGGCCCGCCCAGCTCCAGGATAGCCTTGAGATAATCGTCCACCGACTCGGACTTGATCGAGACTCGCATTTAGGCAGTGCTACACAAAAGCTTAACCGATTCACACGAAATCTGCGAGGCAGATCTCTAGGAGCGGGCCTTTTCAATCAGGGCACGCGGCCTTTTGACTCTTGCCGCCAATTCAAGTCTTGGTGTACGCTGTTTTAGTCATGCCTAAATATTTCGTGTTGTCGGCCCTGCTCCTACTCTTGGTATTGTGCCCCGGAACCGCCAGACCGCAAGGAGAAACCACGAGTGCGATTAAGGGAGCCATTGCTGACCCGAGCGGCGCGCCGATCCCTGGAGCCGACGTGAGTGTCGTGAATGCCGCCAATGGCCTAACCCGCGGCGCGCGGACGGACGCCTCTGGCCGATTTCTTTTTCCGCAATTGAGTCCGGGGACGTATTCGGTACGGGTCACGGCCAACGGCTTCGGGTCGCAGGAGGCCGACTCGGTGTCGGCGGCTCTCGGCCGCACGCAGACGGTGAACTTTGTCTTGCAAGTGCGCGCCGAGCGGCAGGCGATCACCGTGATTGAGCGCGCACCCCTGATCAGCACTGAGAACCCGAACACGTCAACGGTGATGAATGCCCCCGCGCTCGAGAACCTCCCGAACCCGGGCAACGATCTCACCTATCCGCTTCAGTTTGCGGCGGGCGCTCTTATCAACACGGCCGGCAGCAGCAACGATTTCGTCGGCTCCTCGAACGGTTACGGTAACGTCGAGTTTAACGGCCTGCCGGCGCTATCGAACGGCTACATCGTCGACGGCCTCGAATCCAACGATCCTCTGACCAACTTAAATAGCGGCCTTTCCACCAATCTGGTGCTGGGCCTCAACTCGATCGCCGAAGTTACGGTGAACACGTTGTCTTACGCCGTGGATCAGGGCCGCTATGGAGCCTCTCAAGTGAACTATGTTACCAAGTCGGGAACCAACGGGTTTCACGGAAACCTCTACGAGCTGTGGAACGGTTCCCGGTTCAACGCCACCGATTTCTTCACCAACGCGACGGTAGGCAATCACAAACCGCGCTCGACGGTAAACCACTTCGGGGGCAGTCTGGGCGGGCCGTTGGTTCACGACAAGCTCTTTTTCTTCTTCGACTCGGAATGGATGCGGATCGCGCTGCCCATCGTTACCGCCACCACCGTCCCGACCCCCGCGCTCGAAGATTACGTCCTCCAGCAGCTTCCCCTGGGAGGCCGGGACGCCGTCACCGGAGCGCACTATCCAGCGCAGCCGCAACTGGCGCCCTTCTACCGGAAGCTGTTCTCGCTCTACAAGACCACCGCCGGAACGCCGCTCGCAGTGCTAGGATGTCCGTTTGACAGCGACGGCGGCCCGGCAGCGGGGAGTCCTCCAAACGGCACCGGGTGCGCGAACCGTCAGAGCATCTCGCACTCCAGCGACGACCACGAGCAGGTGCAGACCCTGCGTCTTGACTACAACCCGAGCCAGACGAACATGACCTGGTATCGCCTGCAGTCCGATACGGGCTTGCAGGCGGCCTATACGGACCCGATCAATCCGCTCTTCAACGCGGTCTCGCCGCAACCGCTCTATTCGCTGGCATCCGGCTATACGCACGTCTTTTCCGGCCATCTTGTCAACTACTTCAACCCCGCATTCTCCTGGTATGAGAGCTTGTTTGGGCCGGCAAACCTGCAGGCGACGCTTTCCGCATTCCCGATCGTTTTGCAGGGCCTCGGAGCCAGCGCGCCCTTCACCACCATCGGAGGGTTGGACAACACTTGGATTCAGGGCCGGCGCGCCAGCCGGTTCTTCGTCAACGACAATCTGGCCTGGAGCGTCGGTAGCCACGAGCTGCGCTTCGGCACGAACACGCGCATCTTCCGGCTCAACGATTACGATTTCGGCGAGGGCACGGTTCCGACTGTTACCTATACTGACCTGCCCCAGTTCATCTACGGGGTGGCCTCCACGGCCACCCGCAGCTTCCCATTGGCAGACTCGCAGCCCTTCCGATTTCTCAACCTCGATCTCTACGCCCAGGATACCTGGAGGATCACCCCAAAGCTGACATGGACTCTCGGCGTGCGCGGCACGCACAATTCCGACCCGCTCAATCCGCATGACGATGTGGCGCGTCTTCCCGGTTCCTTCGATGCGATTCTGCATGACGTCAATCAGCCGCTCGGCGACCTGATCCAGACCCACGTGGGCGATCTGTTCCAGTCCGTGCCGCTGGCGATTCTTCAGCCGAGAACCGCCATCGCTTGGGAATTCAAACCGGGCACGGTGCTCCGGAGCGGCTTTGGGCTCTTCAGCGATCTGTTGCCGGGAAGCGTCGCGGACCTGATCGGCGCCAATCCGCCGTACGTGAACACATTTGAGGGAGGCTTGCTTGGCACGGTCGGCGGAATCACGATCGCGCCGGGCGTGCCGGGAAGCGCCCTGGACGCCACCGCAGCTGCCAATCAGAACTTTCTCGCCGGATTCGCACACGACGAACTCTCTTGTGCGTCGGCACTCGCAAACGCCACAAGTTGTCTTCCGCCGGTCTCGATGACGGCCGTGCCTGATGGCACGCTTCGAGCGCCATACTTCATGGAATGGAGCTTCGCGCTGGAGCACCAACTCGGCTCGACTGGAAGTCTGCATGCGCAGTATGTCGGCACGCGAGCGGTCAACCAGCCCTACACGTCGCCAGTCAACGGGTATCAAACCGTTTGCCCTGGCTGCTTTGAGCCCTTTCCTTATGGCCAACCCGAGGATCCTCGCTTCGGCGCCGTCACCCAACTGAGCACGGGGGCAAACAGCCATTACAACGGGCTTCAGCTTACGGCCGAAAAGCGGAGCCACGGTCTCACGGCTCGACTGAATTACACTTGGAGCCACTGCATCGACACCGTTTCCAACGGCGGCTTTCTCCAGTTCTCCTCCGGCGGCATTCTCTCACCCCTTCCCGGCAACCTCGCTCGCGACCGCGGTCCCTGCGACTATGACATCCGGCACAACCTCACCGGCAATTACGTCTATCAACTGCCGCTCAGAGTGCGAAATCATCTGCTGGGCTACGCACTGAACGGTTGGGACATTTCCGGTACTATCTTTGCGCACAGCGGCGTCCCGTTCTCGGTGTTGAGCGCTCCGTACTCTGCGGACGGTAACGGTATCGTGAACGGCAGCGGGCCGCAATTCGCCAGTATCAACCCGGGCGTTCCGCTCTACCAGCACAACCCGATTTCGGGGGTCACGCCACCCGGAACTCTGCCGTGGCTGAATCCAAATGCCTTCGTCTCGGCCGTGGACCCGAGTACTGGAGCTTGCACCGGTGGCGACAGCCCCGGGAACTGCCAGTTCG
>JASHQD010000173.1 GCA_030037755.1 Terriglobia bacterium | reverse complement strand
GCATCGATGAGTCTCCGGCTGGCTATTCCTCAGCGAGTTGCTCTCCAGCAGAGCTCGCCTCCGCTTCACCAGCCGACGCCCAGTCTGAAGCTGGGGAGGAGATTTGAGAAGCAAAATCCATCGAATGGCAAGTGTGCCACACTTGGACTGTCTCAGTAGAGGGGTTCACCCCACTGGACCGTGCCACAACGAGGATGGGAAAGACTCAGGCAGCCGGCACAAAGGGAGGAGTTTGGATGTAGACTACCCGGAAGGTCAAAATGGAAATTCAGGGGGATGCGCGATGAAACGAGGAAGCCTGGTGGAAACAGGGACCGCGATGTATCGTCGCGCTCCCGGCCGGAGAACCCTGATCGCGTCTCTCAGACGCCGTGGCGCCGCGGCTCTCATTTGCGGAGTCACGTTGCTTGCTGCTGTTCCGCGGAGCTTCGCGGACGATACCAACGCTGCGCGGATTTCGGACCCCGCCCTCTGGAAAGAAATGTCCCAGATCATGGGAGGAGTCAGCCAACGCTTGCCGATTCAGCAACCCGTGATTCGCACGCCCAAGGGCCTGTATGCAGTTGTGCTGTTTGCCCAGCAACAAGCGCAAGCAGCGAGCGCCGCGAGCACCGGGCTCACTACGGATAAAGCGCTGAATAACCTCTTCTCCCAGGTTCTGCGTAATCCCGCGGTCTCTGGCTTCCTGATCGCCTCCAGGTGGGCAGACCTGAATCCTTATGACCCAACCGTTGTTTCCCCTTCGGCGGCCTACGCCTGGAACCAAACGACAGATCCCAACGCCGGGAATATTCTCGATGACGCGTTCAATTCGGTCGTGAGGTGGAATGCCGCGCATCCGGGGAGTCCGCCCAAGACTATCCAGCTTGTAATTCCGCCCGGCTTCAACTCGCCTGCCTGGATTTTCAACCACATGACCTCATGCGACGGCTTGTTCATGAGTCCGCAGCAGCCGGTGGACAGCTTGTGCGGGTACACCAACCTCTTTGTAGCGAGCGAGGGCGGGGTACACATCGCGAGCCCGCCGCTGTTTGTGAACAAGCCGTATCCCATGCCCTGGAGCTCCGAATACAAGCGCCAGTGGCGGACGTTCCTCACCGAGCTCAACCGCCACATCAACTCCAACCCCGCGTGGGCCGAGGCTTTCGTATCGATTGCGGTAGCGGGGGTGACCTGCGCCTCGGAAGAGATGATCCTTCCCGGCGCCAGCGGTTCCTGGCAGTTGCCCTCTTATGTCGCCCTGCCTCCGGGCGTGACGGCCCTTCCGGTCGATGGCCTCACGGCCTGGAATCAACTCTTCGCCAATTACTACGGCGCTGGCTCGCCGTACCTGAATTCCGATCGACCCTTCATCGAGGAGTGGGACGCCTCAATTGACATGTTCGGCGAGGTATTCAGCGGCATCACACTCGAAGTCTCCACCGGCCCGGGGTGGCCGGTTTTTGGAGCTCCGGTAGGGTCCAAGCTGCTTGTTCCCCCGCCCGCTTTCGCGCCTGACTGCGGGGGTCCCGCAATGGGTTGCGCCGGGAAAGCGGCCGTTCTCGCCTACTTTGCGGAGCCATCTGTGGGCGGGCCCAACGGCAAATCAACGCAGGAGGACGGCGCGATCGCCAGCGACCGGTCTGGACTGGGGCTGGGCGTAGGAGCCGTAAAGTGGCTTGCGAACGGGACCGTGAGCGGGCTGGCGCAGTTGCCAGGGAGTCCAGCGGTGCTTTCCAGAATGCTTGCCGGCCTTCAGGCGACGGACACTATCGCCGGGAACATTCAGCAGGAGGGCTCGCTACCCGGCAGTCCGGCCACAACACCCGAGCAGGCGTTTTACAATTTCTTCGGCACAATGCTCCAAGGCACGGCGGCCGGGTCCTATTACGGCGCTGATAGGATCACGGGAAAACAGGGCGCCTACACGTTCACAAACGCGCCCATCAACTACCTGCAGTTGTATTGGGACGATTTCACCTACGCGGCGGGTATACAGATCCACGCGTATTACACCATCGACAGCGCGCTTCCCCAATGCACGCTCAATCAGTTCCTGGGCGGCGATCCCGCCATGATCGCGAACTGCACGGTTCCGGCCTCGGAAATGGCTACGCGTACGGTCACGACCGCCGGTGGCGATGTTCTTACCGCGCAGCGACTTCTCAACGTCGCCAGCGCCCAGATGCTGGGAACGACGGCCGAGCCGGCGGAAGCACGGACCGGGTTCGGATACCTTTGCAAAGCCGGCTACATTTGGCGATTAGCATTTAGGGGCGATTTCGTGTGCGTAACGCCGTCTGAGTTCTCTCAGGTCCAGGCGGACAACGCTGCGGCTCCGAGCCGTTACTCTGTCAATGACACGGAGCCCGGCGGTGTGCCATACGGCTGGTGCGCCGAGGGCTACGTGTGGCGCCGGGCTTCCATGGGCGACTACGTGTGTGTCACGCCGGCCCAGAGGGCTCAGGTCGACGCCGACAATGCCGCGGCTCAGAGCCGTTTCCTGATCCCCGGAGAAGCCAAAACCACCGGACCTTGCAGTCCTGCGGTGACTGGGAGCAACAATCAGTTCATAATCAACTGTCAGGGAATCACGAAACAGGAGGGCGCGCAACTCCTTAGCATCATCAACCAACTCCTGAGTACTCAATTCGACCTGAAATAGGTGCCGCAGAAAATCGACGAACTGGGGAACAACCACCCGCCGTCTGTAAATGCGTCCAATAATCCTGGAGCGAATGGAACAATAACGCAGGCACCGGCAAGCGCCTCTACAGTAGGCCAACGAGGCGGTATAACCGCAGCCACCGTGAACAACTATCGTCCTCTGTCACTGTCGACTCCTACGGTAAAGGTATGCGCTGAACACCCGAGCGTTGCTCCCGGGCAGAATCTTAAGACTGTCGTAACATTCACCACGGGCGGCGAATTTCCCAGGCCCTGGTTCGCTATGTTCTTTGATGGACCGGTTCTTGATGGAACGGTAGAAATGGCAAAGGGGGCGTACGCATATAATCCTGGGAGAGCAGACAAGCTGCCGAACCCAGAAAATATTTTTCTTGTCAGAACCACCTCGATTAACTTCGGCGGAGTCAAATGGTTCCCAAACGACGGTCCCATCAAAGTGACCGTGCCATCCAAGAATCCCGTGAGGCTGGTAAAAGTGCTAGCCGGCGGAGCAGACGATCAGGATACTCTTTTCGCTGTCAATCTCGATTCCTCGTACGGACAACCTGCGAACTAGAGCGGCGGTCGTTCCATAATCCTCTCCGATTGAGGATGAATCTATCGCGCGCCGACGTGTCCGCTCAATTGTCAGGCCTGGGAGCGAGCACGACGCGTTGGCTGCTGTGGATCATTGCCCTGGCGGCAGCGATTCGGACCGTCTCACGCCTCTTATTGTTTCGACCTGTCGCGCAGCCGCCTGCGCTTTCGCGCCCAGTGGGCCGCGTTCGCCTCGACAGCCGCCGCCCCACCGGTCGGTGAACTGTTGACTGTCGGCTGTGGACTGTCAACTCTTAACTGCCGACTGCCAACTGCCGACTGCCGACTGACTCCTCTACCGCCCCGCTGCCCCCGTCCGTGGCGGCGCGTTTTTCACATACTTATCAAACCAGCGCAGCATCTCGTAGACCTCCTGCTCGTTCGACTCCAGCGCCGTATACAAGTGCGGCTCGTGTGGCAGCAGCACCAGCCGCGCCGTGCCGCCGTTGCCTCGAATGGCCTCGTAGAGCTTGACCGACTGCAGCGTGATGGTACCCGGATTGGCGTCTTCGGCGCCATGCATGAGGAGGATCGGCGTCTTGAGTTTGTCGGCGGAGAAGAACGGGGAGACTTTCATATAGACGTCCGGGGCTTCCCAAACCGAGCGGCGTTCGTTCTGGAATCCAAACGGCGTGAGCGTTTTGTTGTAAGAGCCGCTGGTGGCGACGCCGGCGCGGAACAAATCGGAATGGGCGACCAGGTTCACGGTCATCAGCGCGCCGTGGCTGTGTCCGGTCACTCCGATGCGATCGGGATCGGCGACGCCCAGGCGCACGGCCTCGTCGACGGCGGCTTTGGCGTCAGCCACGAGCTGTTCCAGGTAAGTGTCGTAGGCCTTCTTGGGATCGCCCACGATGGGGAAGGCGGCATTGTCGATGATCGCGTAGCCGGCGAGAAGCAAGAGACGATAATTTCGCAGCTGGGTGAAGGTTTCCTCAGAGCCCGTCACCTGTCCGGCCGTGGAAGGGTCGGCGTAGTCGAGAGGGTACGCATAGAGAATCGCCGGGACGCGCGTGCCCTCCTGATACCCCGGCGGCGTATAGAGCGTGAACGACAAATCGAGGCCGTCAGCGCGCTTGTACTTCACAAGGCGCTTTTTGATCGCCCGCACCTCCGGCGTGGGATCGGGGATGTGAGTTATGGCGACGCTGGTTGAGGCAAACGACGCTTCTCCCGCGGGTGCCTGGACCGATTGGCCAATGGTGCGCGCGAAGGCATTCGGCGGATCGCTTGGCGATTGATGCCAGGTCACGAACGTCCGCGTGTCGGGCCCCGTGAAGGAGAGGAATCGCTCGTAGCAGGTCTTGTCGCTGCGAAACAGGCGTTCCGATTTCAGCGTCGTGAGATTCAGCCGGTCGAGGAACGGCCGATCGCCGTCGGGCGAAGAACCCGACCCCGAGAGGTAGATGGAATCCCCGTCTACTCGGACCACTCGCTCGCCGTTCGCCAGCCGGCGGTGGACGGGGTCGCCAGGGTTTTTGTACCGCTCGTCCATCGAGAGGTCCCAAATCAAGCGAGACTTCTGTCCGGGATGATCGACGTCCAGCAGGAAGGTGCGCATCCAGTGCCGGTTGAGGTCGTACTCGGTGAGCAGCGCGGTGCTCGATCCTTCAATCCAGTCCAATCCGCCGTACCGCTGCTCGGTACGCGCAACTTCGACCGCCGGCGAGCTGAACGGCGCCTTCTGAAGCATGATCTTGTCGCGACTGGGAACCTGTACGTTCCAGTCGCCGCCATCGAGCGCTTCGGCCCAGGTGAGCGTGGCCGGCTCGGCGGCGCTCCAGGAAAAGTCGCGCGGACCCAGCGGCACTCCATTGATGGGAACGCGATCCGCCAGAGGCAGAGAGGCGATGCTTTGAACTCGAATGTTTGAGCTCTCCGACACATCCCAAACTTCAACTTCCTTCGGGAAGCGGTCGTAGGTGGTGACGTAGGAGTAGGGCCTGTGGATGGTCGTAACCAGGATCCGCTGGCCGTCCGGAGCGGGGGCCAGCGATTCGTAATTGGCGGGTTTTCCCAGGGGCGTGATGGCTCCGTCGGCCGCATTCACCAGGGCGAGCTGTGACCGGGCAAAGTAGTCAAAAACGTCCTCGTCATGCTTGTTGCCAAGCGTGTCGCGGGTCTCATAGGTGCTGCTTTGCCCTTTTTGGCCGCCGGTCTCCTGAATACTGGGCCCGATCGGCGCCACGGGTTCGGGCGGCGGCGCGCCCATCCCCTCCGGCACCAGCTTCACCAAGAGCGTTTTCTGGTCCGGCATCCACTGCAACACGTCGTCGAACATGGGGTTGAGACGCACTCCGGTCACTTGCCGGGCTTTGCCCGTCCAGGCGTCTCCGATCCAGAGCTCCACCGAATCGGTAGCGATATTCACGAAGGCGAATTGTTTCCCATCGGCGGACCACCTCAGTGGCGTGCTCGGGCACGCGCCCGCGGGCAGAGCGACGTGAATCTGAGCGTGACCGCGAACGTGCACAAGATCGAAGCTTCGGATGCAAGGCGTGATGCCGTAGCCGCCCGGCGTGTCGTGCTTGCTGTGATTCCTGGGCTCCACGCGAACGCCCGCCAGGCGCAGAAAGGGCGTGGCCACGCGGGCAATTGAAGGGTAGTCCTGCACGAACGCGAGGAGAATCGTGTCCTCGGTGGGGCTTGCGACGGGCTCGGGAGGCGAGGGCGCGAGCATGACGTCCAGAATGTTCTTCGGCGGCTGGTTATAGCCTGAGACGCTCTGGTCACCCGGCGCTGCGGGTGCTGAAAGCGTGCTTGAAGACTGGGCTCGAATAGATACTGACGTCGCGCAAACAACGAGTGCTCCGGCCAGGAGACACATCACGGTTTTCCGGACTGGCATAGGCTCCCTCCCCTTCAACTCGGGGTAGCGCGGCTCGTCCCGGCCGCTGTAGCTGAGGCGTCTCGTCTCAGCCCATGCGCGGACGAGACGTCCGCGCCACAGCGGGCAGGATGCCCGCGCTACGTCTGAGTTTTGCCTTTTTCAATTCTCGACCACCGTCAGCATACGTCTGGCAGCCTTAGACTGCAACGGCTGCGCGGTCCGCGGCCCGGCTGCGGCTCGAGGATAAAGTTGACGGGGAAGCGTGCGTGGCGAGCGTATGCTTATCTGCAAAGGGGGGGAGTCAACCGGTCTGTTGACTGTCAACTGTCGACTGTGGACCATCGACTAACTCTGCCACGCGATCCCCCCGTCCTCGTCGTAGAACGTCTCCTGGATGTTGGCTCCCTCGAGTTCGAGAACGGTGAATCCGTCGAGGACTCGCTGCGGCACGTCGGGATCGTTGGCCAGCCGATTCTCGTACCAGACCACGTTCGGATTCTGCAATTCCGTGGCTTCGCCCATCGGCAAGCCGCCGTGGCCGGAGCAGCGGCACAGAGTGTTGCCCGGTCCCTTCGGCTGATAAACCGCGCCCACGTGGATGTGCCCCCAGTACCAGTAGGCGGGGCCGCCGCCCGCCGGGTAGGCGCCCATCACCTGATCCCACAAGGTGTTGGTTGTTGAGCCCGTCTCGTCGAGGCCGTTATGGTGAGTGAGGAGAATAAGGCGCTTTCCGGCCAACTGGGCATTTGCCTGCAACGTCAACAAGAATGAGTTCTGCACGTTTGGCATGTTGGTGGGATAAAGCTGGCCGTCGAGGTAGATATTTGACGCTTCGGCGTAGTAGGCCGAATCGAGCGCCACGATGATCCAGTTGCTGTTTTCGAGCGCGAAGAAGCTGCAACCCTTCTGCATCTGGAAAGGAGCCTTGGTTATGGCCTGGAAATAAGGCTTTCCGCCCGAATACATTTCGTGATTCGAGTTCATTGCGAGCGACCCGATCGAACCCGCGGGCCAGATGTTCACCAGTTCGTACGTTTCCTCGTCGCTGGTACCGGCGTAGTACACGTCGCCCAGGTGGATACTCAGATCGGGCTTGACCGACGCCACTTGCGTTCCGACCTTCGCGCTGGGAGACGGATTCGCAGGGCTGCGCCAGTCGCCCGTCCCCCAGTCGCCAACGAGGGCGATCCGCACCGTGTCCGGTATCTGGATCGTCTGCGGCGTGGTGACAAACGGAGCTTTGCCTCCGATGATGGGAAGCAGGCTTTCCAGAAATTCGGCCAGCGCCTCCAGCCAGCCGGGATCGAGTTCTTCATACTTGCCCGTGCCCCAGATCACGCCGTCCGAGCCCACGTCAATAACCACGCCGGCCTCGAGGCTGTTCAACACGCGATCAGCATCGTCGGTCAGGACGCTGTGGGCGAGGATGAGATTGTGCGACGCCGCCGGGGCGGGCGGGGCCTTGTGGGTTTGCGCGATGCCGATCGCCTGTTGATGCGCGGCCATGATGTCGGGCTGAAACTGGCTCCGCTGCTCCGGCGTCAGTTGGTTCCAGGCCGCCTTGATGCGACCCGTTATGGTGGGATTGGTGCTGATTTTCATTGTGTCCTCCTGACCGGACATAGCCGGGAGTCGACAGTCGAAAGTCAAAAGTCGGAGACATTTGAAAACTCGCTTCGAGCGGTGCCAGAAAAGGGCAGAATCCTGCAACAGAGGTGTTAAGGTACGGCGTCATACCTGGGTCCGCCATGGCGTAAGCATATCCTGCGGAATGTTACAGCAGTGCGCGCCGCGTTTCCTGGCGGGCAGCACTGCTTGAACCGCAGCAACCTGCCCGCCGGGACGGCCGCGCTTTTGGGAACGAATTCGCTACTGCCTGGACGCGCAGGGGAAATATCACCCGGAATGGCAAGGAAGATTCCGCCAGATCCGCCGGGAACTGCGAAACTCGACGATGGCAGGGTGGCTGGAACCCCATCCGATCCTGACCGAGCAGTGGCAGCAAGAGAAGCGGAATGCGCAAGAGCGCCCTGATTTCCGTAGTGGGTCCTGATCTCGGGATCCTCGGAGGTCGGCAACCAAATGATCATCAACCGGGAAGGTTTGGTATAATGCCATGATTGGGAGCGAAAGTGCCGCTTGCTGGGGCCGTCCGTCTCGACCTCTTCACCTTGCCGACACGCATCCTGAGTACAGGCGACGCTTGTCCGCGCCCGTCTGCTGCGGCTCGATCTGCAGCGCCGGGCGGACGCTTCCGAGCAATGAGGAGGATTTTGGAGCATTGAGCGCCTGCTGTAGCGGCGGTCTGTGACCGCCGGCTTTCCCAGAAGAATGATCGGCGGTCACGATCGGCGGTCACAGCGGGCGCTCCATAACACAGAGGATATTTCATGGCAACCACGCATATAGCGCCCGCTGAAAGCGAGGTCGCGCAACAACACGACCGAGTGGTGAACGACCTGAGCATCCAGGTGGCCACGGTGAACGGTTCCGGCAGCCAAAGCTCGAACATGGTGCTGCTCCGGGCTCTCTTCCAGATGGGGATTCCCATCTCCGGCAAGAACCTGTTTCCCTCGAACATCGAGGGGCTGCCGACCTGGTTCACTATCCGGGCCTCGAAGCACGGCTGGATCGCCCGCCGCAAGGAGATCGATTTCCTGGTGGCGATGAACGCCGAGACCGCCGAAGAGGACGTGCGCGGGCTTGAGCCCGCCGCGGCCTGCGTCTACGATGAGAAGCTCAATCTCGCCCGGCTGCGCGACGACCTCATTTTCTACCCCGTGCCCTTTGACAAGCTGGTGGCGCCGGTCTGTCCGGACGCCAAGCTGCGCAAGCTCGTGCGCAACATGATCTACGTGGGCGTAGTCGCGCGCCTGCTCGGGATCGACATGGGCGAAGTCGAGCGCGCTCTGCGCAAGCAGTTCAAGAAGAAGGTGAAGGCTGCGGACCTGAACTTCAAAGCGGTGCTCGCCGGATATGACTTCGCCGAGAAGAACCTCGAGAAGCACGATCGATATGTTGTCGAGCGCATGAACGAGAACGCGGGCAAAATCCTGA
>JASHQD010000172.1 GCA_030037755.1 Terriglobia bacterium | reverse complement strand
TAGACCAGCCCCATGCCGCCCTCACCAAGCAGCCGGACAATCTGGTACGGCCCAATTCGCTGCGGGCTTGCTTCATGAATGACTTCGCCGGCCACTTCCTCCACCGGCCGGCGGAGATCGGCGAGAGTTCTGTCGGAGGAACTCAGCAGGGATTGGAGCTCCTGGCGCAGGTGGACGTCGGAACCACAGGATTGTTCCACAAAGGCGGGACGAGCCGCGGGATCGAGATCCAGCGCCTCGAAAAACAGAGCTTCGAGACGGCGCCAGCGGTCGGGCTCCGCCGCGGCGTTCACATCGCCACCTCGCCTGAACCTTGGGCAAGCTCGCTATACAGCCACGCTTTGGCCATTTTGAGCTCGCGATGAAGTGTCGCCGGGGAAATATCGAGGGCGGCTGCAGCCTCGTCGTAGGTGAGCCCGCCGAAGAAGAGCAGTTCGACGATCTCACTCTTCCGGCGATCGCGCGCCGAGAGCCGCTCCAGGGCACGATCCAAGTCGAGCAATTGAGCCGGCGCCTGGGCGCCCACATCCATGCTCTGCTCGAGGGAAATCTTCTCCACGTCGCCGCCCCGCTTTTCGCGCGTCTGCCCGCGGGCATGATCCACAAGAATGCGTCGCATCACGCGGGCCGCGACCGCGAAGAAGTGGACTCGATCCGTCCATATCACGTCGGCATCCACCAGCTTGAGGTACGCCTCGTTCAGCAGGGCGGTGGTGCGCAAGGTGTGACCGGGGCGCTCCGCCGAAAAGCAGCGCGCGGCCATTCTGTGAAGCTGATCGTAGACGATCGGGACCAGCTCATCGAAGGCCTGCTTGTTGCCGCCGCTCGACTGCTGCAGCAAGCGCGTGATGTTCTTGGGCTCGGTTCCCATGAGGATCCCGCCTTCGAGGCGCTGTCCCGATTGCGGCGTGGGGGCGGCCCCTACGCCGCAATCAGAACGCCGTGATCTTCCACTCTTTCCTGCGGCCTCAACGATCGGCGTCACGCAACGCTTCGAAGCAACCCGAGGAAGGACCTGTCTGAAGCCAAGCCCTCCCGATATTAGCTGGCAGATACTACGCCATTGTAGTCCTCGCCTGTTTCCTCAGCAACAGAAGTTGGCGGCGGCACCGGAAACACCTTTCATGTCCGGGGTCAGTGAATTCTGGCGATCGCATCCTCTTCGCGATCCACCATCCCTTCCGGCAGGGCGGAATAGCCGAGCGCGGCGGCTTCCCGCTGGCCAGGCCCGAGCATCCACTTGAGGAAAGCCGCGATTGCAGCGCGCTTCGTATCATCGGCAATGTGTACCGGAACCACGATCCATGTGAAGGATGCTACGGGATAGGATCCCTCGCCGGGCGCGTTCACGATCGACTCCTTGAGATCGTCGCTACCGCCGGACGAGTGGTCCACGGCGGCGGCGATGCTCTCCAGGCTGGCTTCGACAAATTCGTCATTCTGATTTCGAATCCGGCCGTAGCTCAGGTGATTCTGCAATGCGTAGATGAACTCGACGTAGCCAATCGAACCGCCGAGTTCTTTGACCAGCTTGGCGACGCCGTCATTTCCTGCCGCCGCCCGGCCCGCCGGCCATTTGGGCGAGAGGCTGGCGCCGGCCTGCGCCTTCCACTCCGGGCTGACTTTCGAGAGGTAATCGGTCCAGGCGTAGCTGGTGCCGCTGCCGTCTTCCCGGTGGACGACCACGATGTCGAGACCGGGCAAGTTCACTCCCCGGTTCGCGCGCGCGATAATGGGGTCATTCCATTTCCTGATCTTCCCGAGGAAAATGCCGGCGAGCGCTTCCGGTGTGAACGCGATACTTTCCGGGATGCCAGGCAGGTTGACAATCGGAACCACGGCGCCAACCACCGAAGGGAAGAACAGATATTTGTTCTCCTCGCCGGGAGCGAGTTCATGGATGGCCTGCGGGCTGTCGGAGGCGCCAAAATCGATGTTTCCCGCAAGCAGCCTGCGAATGCCGGCCTCCGAACCGATGGCGTTGTAAGTGATCGCCGCACCGCGATCTTCCGTCTGAAAGTTTGTGAACCACTTCTCGTAGACCGGATAAGGGAACGTCGCGCCGGCTGCATTCAGCAGAATCGGAGGGCGCGCAGATGGCGAAGGCGTTGTTATCTCCGATTCGCCGAGCGCCCCGGCGAGATGCTTCGCAAGCCGCCTTGAAATCTCCTTTGATATGTCGCCGGATGCCGCGCCCGGCGTCGCCAGGTAGGACCACACCGTCACGCCCTGACGATTTTTAAGTTCGACCGAGAGATAACCGCCGTAGATGGGGGTTCCATTACTCGGCATCTTCATGTGGGAACGCGGGCTGAAACTGCGGTAGCCTTTGATCCAGATCTCGCCGCCGCCGCCCAGTATGAAATCCGCGTTCGCCTCATCGCGAACGAGGGAGAAAGCTCCCTGTTTTCGAAGTTCTCCGGTCAGATCGTCGCGGAGCTCCTCGGCCCCCGTCTTTGTGGTGAAGGGCTCCACATAAAGCCGCTTGGCAGGCCGGGCGGATTCGCTCCAGGCGGCTGCATGCGCGGCCACGAGTAAACACGCGACCGGGAGCCACCACCGCAACCTGAAAAGCCTCAAATGTGACACCCGTACCCCCATTTCCGCATGAAGCTTGCCGGATCAAACGGCTCCGCGCGCAGTTTCACTTAAGGTACGCGCGCAGGGCGCTGACGAGATCGTCTGCGGCTCGCGCCTGTTCGTCGGTCGCCGTTCCGTTCTGGGCAAGAACATGATACCGGATATGCCCTTCGATCACTTCGGCCATGAGCGCGTCCATGGCGCCACGGCAAGCTGCGATGTTATGAAGGATGTCGGAGCATTCGGCTTCCTGATCGAGCGCCCTTTCAATGGCCGCGACTTGTCCCATGATCCGGTGCACGCGGTGCAGTAGCTTCTTCTTCTCTTCGACAGTGTGCGCCATAGCAGAAATCCTAACCGGGAAATAACCGCACAAGAATTCCCTTTACAATATACCCCGGCGGGTATATTCTCTCCAAGGGTTCCGGCGAATCGGCCCCTCAGTTATCGATATGGAGGCCCACGTTGTCTGACGGTGATAGTCGCCTGCGCGAGCAATTGATCTTTTCCGGGTCAGCGGAGCCTCCGTCTTCGACGGTTCCCATCCTCTGATTTGATACCGTCTGCTACCCGCGCCGGTCGAGGTTTCCGACCGTTAGCACACGCTGGTAAGTTTGGATCCCGTCGTGTACATCTCGACAGGTACCGTATGCGCAGCGATTACGGGCATATCGTTCTGCGGCCGGGTAAACTCGAATGACTCTGAATAAGATGCTGCTCGCAGCCTGCATTCTGTTGACCGCGTCAATGGCCGGCCTCGCTCAGGATCAGACCCCGGCTGCTCCGGGTGCGGCTTCCAACGATGCGAATTCACTTCAGAACACGGAATCCGAGCGTTGGAACGTCTATTATCAGGCAACATCGATCGGGGACTATCACGGTCCGTTCTACGCTGCTTACAGTGGCCCGCTGAGCCTGCTGGATCAGACGGAGCACGACGTTTCGCTGACGACAACCCTCTTCATGACCGGGCGGCTGGAACAGAACACATTTCTGGTCTTCGACCCCGAAATTGCGGGTGGAAGGGGATTCAGCGGTGTGAATGGTATTGCCGATGCGCCCAACGGCGAGATCCCTCGCGTCGCCAGCGCTACACCGAAACCGTACATCGCCCGGCTTTACCTCCAGCACGACTTCGGATTTGGCAAGAAGCTGGATCGCCAGGAGAGTGACGAAAACCAGCTCGCGGGCGAAAGACCTGCCAATCGCTATTCAATCTACGCCGGGCGGTTTACGATCACGGATTTCTTCGACGACAACAACTACACGCACGATCCGCGGACTCAATTCATGGCCTGGGGCGTGATGTACAACGGCGCGTGGGATTATCCGGCCGATACGCGCGGCTACACGTGGGGAATTGTCCACGAAGCGAATACGCGAAACTGGTCTTTCCGGTACGGCATCGTCGCCGAACCTAAATTCGCTAACGGATCGCAATTTGACCGGCGGCTTTTCCGCGATCACGGGCAGGTCTGGGAAGTGGAGCGGCGTTATTCGTGGCGCAAACGGGGCGGAGCGATCCGCCTTCTCGCCTATGACAATCGCGATCAGGGCGGCAACTACGCCGAAGCTCTGAAACTCGCCGCGGAGACACAAACCACGCCGGATGTGACGCTGACCGATCGCGTGGGTACTCTCAAATATGGAACCGGCCTTAGTTTCGATCAGGCGATCACTTCCGATGTCGGCCTGTTCACCCGCCTGGGGTGGAACGACGGCAAGACGCAGAGCTTCGCATTCACCGCCATCGACCGGCTCGCGAGCGCGGGCGTCTCGGTCAAGGGAACCCGTTGGCGCCGCAAATACGACGTCGTTGGTACCTCGTTCACGGCCGGCGGCCTCTCCGCGGTTCATCGCGAGTACCTGGCCGCCGGCGGCCTGGATTTTCTGATTGGCGATGGGGCGTTGAATTACTCTCCGGAGTGTGTCTGGGAGAGCTTTTATTCCACGCGTGTCACACCCGGCTTGTACGCGACTTTCGATGCGCAGCGCGACACCAACCTGGCCTACAATCACGACCGCGGCCCGGTGACCATTTACAGTATTCGTCTCCACATGGCTTTCGGTCTGAAACCGTGGCAGCGGGAATGAAGACTGCGGGCCCATTGTCCAACCCGAAATTCGGACTCGGGGTGCCAAGGTCAACCCTCGCTGCGATGCTTGGGCGCCTTGCCTGTTGGCGCTCAAGTGGATCCGCCCGCCAACTGAGATAATTTACGGATCGGCGACGCTGACGTCGGCCGGGCGGGGGCTTTTCGTCGTCTTTACGCTCCGCCAGCGAAAAACTCGAGTTGTGCCAGCGCGGCCGACGACTCGGCAAGAGGATGATGACTATGACCTACTACGTAAAAAATGAGCCAGGATATGAGAAAGTAGAGTACAACCGCAGCAAGGTCCGGGATGCTGCCCGGCGCCTCAAAAAATCGCGGAAACAACCAACGTTTGTGGCCCTCGATCCGGCAGTCACTTCGGCGCTCGTGAGAAGTGACCCACCTGTGCTCATCGCGGGTGGCCACAACATCGTCTTTCATGTTGTGGACACCGCGCGCGCTCTCCCGACCATACGCGCTCACGGTATCGGATCCATTCTCAGGACGGAGCTGTCCTCCCGATAATAGAACCGCCAGCTCGACCATGGCCACTCTCCCGGCTCGCTGACCAGACCCCGCCGCACCGGGTTGTTGCGCATGTAGTTGAGCTTCTCCAAGATCTTCTTCGGTGTCCAGACATTCATGTCATATCCGCCTCTCTGCCACACCCGGTAGTGCGCGGGGCTATGCAGTGTGACCGGCAATTCAAAGCGCGCCCGCATCCGCCAGCACCACGGGTGCGAGAGGTTCGAGCGCAGAGTGCGCAGAATGAAATTGGCCGTGCGCTCGGATAGCTTCTGCATGATTTGGGAAGGGTCGGCCAGCTCACCCGGCCAGATCAGGAGATGGCTGTGCTCCGGCATCACCACGTACCCGAAGATTCTGAAGCCCAGCTCGTCGCGGAGATCGTTGAGGGTTGCAATCAGCTTCAGCTTGAAGCGATCGGAGTCAAAGATCCGGGCACGACGATAAATGCTCTTCGTCAGATAGTGCGCGTGATTCTGACCGTAGAAGTGGACTCGGGCTGCCACAGAGCTAGTTTACTCTCGGGCGCGGTGCGGTGCGATACAACACAGGCATTCTGGATTTGAGCGCGGCGTCCACGACATGAAAGGCGATGTCGTGGCCACCCGCGGATCGACGTCAGTGGCTGGACCGTTTCGCTGCCGCACGTTTCGTCTCTACCCCAACGGGGTCCCATAGCCCACGCCGGACGCCGTCTTGCCGCAGTGGAATACCTTCACCTCGTCGTCGCCGTGCTTCCAACTGCCCGTGACCGTTTCCCCGTTCGCCAGCCGGACGGTGACAACCAACTTGCCATCCTCCTCTTTTGCCGCCTCGATGTTCTCCCAGTCGGAGGTACTCAGGAAGCTGCTCTTGAATTTATCTTTAGCCTCGTCCCTGGTGTAGCCGTGCTCATCGACTCGACTGCCGAACGGGACCACTCCAACTTTGTCGTTAAAGACTTTTCCACGCAGTATCTCGACTTCGTCGCGAAGCTTGCCCACCTTCTCGAGGTGCTTGGTCTCCTGACGACTGAGTTTCGCGTGCTGTTTGCCGAATCTCTTAAGCCTGATGGCCTTCTTGTCGTCCGCGCACTGAATCCACGATCCCGCGATGGGCGGCGCAATAAGAGAAGGGAAGCGGGAGAGGGCGCGGCCGATCGATGCCCGCAGTTCCGGGTACCCGGAATCACAACCGATCTGCTGAAACCCGAGCCTCTCGTACCAGCGAGTAAGGCGGCCGCTGCCGCGATCGGCGCTGATCAGCATTGCCTCTCTTCTGCCAAGATGCATTCCGGTTTCGAGCGCCGATACAACCAGCGCCCGTCCCAGTCCGCGCCGGCGGAAGCGGGCTTCGACCTCGAGATTGCTGATACCGATGGTGTTGCGATCTCGTTCTTCTACCGTGACCGAACCCGCCAGGTTACCGTCCCAGCCGGCCGCGATTTGGTAGCGGCCTTCCGACGTTTGAAACGGCCGGCAAAGATGGAAGCCTGAGAACCAGGATCGACTCGAACGAGAGGCTGGCGGAGGCAGTTGGAGGCTCAACCGGGCGGCCTGCTCGCCCATCCAGTCCGCCTCTTCTTCGAGGGCAGGGTCTTCAACGATCCCCGCGTTCGTTTCGAAAGCACCGGTAACACGGCGCGAGCGTTGCTGAATGACGTGAGTAAGTTCATGGGCAAGCAGGCGGAGCCCTTCCGGGCTTTGAGGCTCAAAGAAGCCGGGAGAGAAATAGAGATCGCTGCCTTGCACGAATGCCTGGGCTCCGATGGATGCGGGCTGCGGTCCGATGCGCAGGCGCACATCGGCGAAGCTGCTTTTGAACAGCGATTCCATGGTTTCCCTGGCAAACGAGGGCAAATGATCGGCTGTCGCGTAACAGTTGGTCGTTAAACGCATGGTGTGGCCTCCTCGGATCGATTTGGGGGCGTTCTCGGGTGGACTTGAGCAGACGTTCCAGCGATTCAGGCGCCGGAAGCAGGGCTGGATTCCTGCGATTGATGTCGCCGATGACTGCCCCACACCTGTATAAGCGACGTTCGCCGGGAAATCCCCTCATCGACACCCCTGTCTCACGCGCAGTCCTCTCGGGTGGCGACGACATCGCTTCTCAATGTCGTCGCCCCTTCCCGTATCCCTCACAGCAGCCGGCGTGATTGAGCAAGAAGGGACGTGTGGTCCGGGGTAGTGAGCTAATGATGCGCGGGTGGCCACGCGGGTGGCCACGACATCGCCTTTCATGTCGTGGACACCGCGCTCAAATCCAGGATGCCTGTGTTGTATCGCACCGCACCGCCCTCAAGAGTAAGCCAGCTCTGTGGCAGCCCGAGTCCACTACTACGGTCAGAATCACGCGCACTGTCTGACGAAAAACATTTATCGTCGTGCCCGGATCTTGGAGAAGATCAACTACATGCACAACAACCCGGTGCGGCGGCGACTGGTCAGCGAGCCGGGAGAGTGGCCATGGTTGAGCTGGCGGTTCTATTACCGGGAGGACAGCTCCGTCCTGAGAATGGATCCGATACCGTAAAGCGTGTATGGTCGAGAGAGCGCGCGGCTTGGCCACAACATGAAAGACGATGTTGTGGCCACCCGCGATGGTTTCTTGTCACCGCCAGAAGGGTCAGCCGGGCCGGCCTGGCGCTCGCACAATCTCCAAACGAACCTGACAGCCGACCGCTGCCGCAGCCTTGTACAGGGCGTTGAGCGTTACCGAGCTGTTTTGAGGATCGCGCAAGCGATCAACTGCCGACCGGCTGGTGTGCATGCGCCGCACCCTACGTCCAGCTGAGACGCAACCACCCATTATCGCGGCCGCAGCGCTGCTCACCGAGAACGATCGCAGACGCCTTTCTTACGGCGTGAAGGTGACCTCATGGTAAGGCTCACCCTTGCGATGAGGACTGACGGCGATCGTCACCTTGCGGTCGAGACGCTTGAGAAAATCGAGCAGTTTTTCGGTGGTGAAGCGGCTGAAGTGACCGTTCATGAGGTGGGACACGTCGGGCTGCGCGATGCCGAGAATCGCGCCAATTTCGCGCTGTTTCAGCTTCTTCTGCTTGAGAATCTCGAAAATGTGAAAGCCGATCTGGGCGCGAGCCAGCAGCCGGTCAGCATTCTCCACGCCGAGGTCGGCAAAGACATTGCCGGAACCCACTTCGAAATCAATGGGTTGTCTCTTCCTTTTGTCCATGCTCCAGCTCCTGCGCATGCCGGTATCGCTGTTTGATCAGTTCAATCTCGTGCTGCGGCGTCTCAATGCCTCTCCTTGATTTCTTCTGAAAGGCGTGCAAGACGTAGATCCGTTTCCCAATCTGGACAGCAACGACAACGCGGTACGCGTCCGAAGCGTAACGTAATGCGATCTCCACGACACCGCTGCCCACGCCCTTGAACGGCTTGGCGTCCTTCGGCATGCCTCCGAACTGTATCAGCTGCAGCTCATCTCCCAGCAGCTTCTGCGCTCCCTCCGGAAAGCCGCGGATGCTCCTCCTTGAGTCACCCATCCAAACCAACGATCGCAACACGGGCGGTTTCAATTCGTCCAACGTGCATCCCACGTGTCTATAGTAGACTTACTATAGATCGGCAGGGGACCTCCCGTCAAGTACGAGGACAAGGCAAGTGCACCGTGCGCGAGTTCGACGCGCTTTGCCTCGCGCCGACGTTCCCTCTGAAGCCCCGGGAGGTACGAGCCGGTCGTTGTCACCGCTCGAGGTGCACTCTCGCCGGGCTGGAGGTCACAACTGTCCTGCCGCCCTCAGCTCAGCGGCGAAGGTGGCGAGCGACATAACCAGCGTCAGGGGCTTGCTGCTCAAACGCACGGCGCCGTAATGGGTGTACCACCGGGCTGGACGGTCGTTCGTGGCGTCGATGATGAGCACAACGCCCCCGACCTCGGCGGCGGCGCGCAGGCAGCGCCGGGCGGCGGCAGCCAGGAGCTGACCCCCGAGACCCTGGCCCTGCCAGCGAAGATCTGTCGCAATGCGCGCGAGCCGGAACCCAGGCACATCATGCCTTGCAACACCGCGGCGAACCGTCTCGGGCGTGTCCGCGTAGGCCAGGGCGCCCGGAGCCAGGCTATAAAATCCAAGGATGGTCTTCTGGTCAGTGCTGTCGATGGCGAGGAATGTTTTCGCGGCACCGCTTGCATGACTCTGGCGGGCGTACCTCTCGAAGAAGTCATTCAGGGCTGGGCCGCCGCAGTCGAAAGACTTCTGATCGTGCTTTTTGGAGATCGGCTCTTCGTACCAGGCAGGAAGGCTCATACCCGTTTTCGGGCCGGTTTCGGCAAGGCCGCGATGGCTGCCCGGAGCCTGGCGTTCGGCGCCGGCGGGTTTTCGAGCAGATCGAGCACCAGGCGGCTGTCGCGCGCAGACAGAACGATCCGTTCGGATTCCTCGATCACCGCCTTGGCCTCCCGCAAGGCAGGTTGCAGAACGAAGTCCGTCAGGTCCGTGTGCCTCAAAGCCGCGGCGCGCACCAGCGCGGTCTTCTGCTCCGGCTGTAGCCGGAGGTTCAGCCGCTTGTTGTGATTTACGGCCGCTCTGGGCATCGACACCTCGCTTCTGTACTTATTGAAAGCGTACGCGAGGACGAAGGGCCTGTCAACAATGTGGATTTTGGCCAGGCCGCAAGGCTCGGCGGACGAAAAAGCTTGACATTGAGCGAATCGGATATATAATCTAGTAAATAATGATATGTTACTGAGCCGGTTAATCGTCCGGACGCGCTGTTATTCGACTTCTTCAACCAGCCCAGCGAGCAGTTTTCGTCTCAAAGCGCCAAAGCCAGCAAAGCCATTAGGCTTAAAGCCAATAACATCAGTTACTTATCCCAGGAATGGCCGTTGCCAAAGCCACTTTGCTTATCCTCCTTGTTTTCAGCGGCTTAGCCTCGAAAAAAGGCCCCATTTCGGGAAAAGGATAGTGCAACGCTCTCGAAATCGCTGCTTGTCGCGTGCCCGTCACAGCGTGTCGTGCTCGCCGACACGACATGTCGTGACGCGCCGGCGGGCGGGGAGCGAAAACATCCCTACGAAGCAAGCTGGAATGTGGTTTGTAATCAGGAGTTTGACAGGTAAACTTCGAATCAGCTTCGGATGTCAACCGATCAGTTACCGCTCGCACGGTTGCCGGGGTGCCGGCGACACCGGCTTTCATGACTCCCGGACACTGGCAGCCGTAACGCGTGTCACGGGAACTTCCCACGGCACTGCATGCGCCACTCCGGGTTCAGGACGGCTGGGACGTTTCTCCAAAAAACCCTTGAGCACAATTTGGCCGGTGAGAGGGAAAAAGGATGGTTAATTTTGCACGAACGAAGCCAACAGGTGATTGAAAACAAAGCGCTTCTGTTTTTCATAACGCCTGAAAGCCAATAGGTTATTGAAACAAAGGCACTTATGCGGAGAAAGCCAATAGGTTTATGATTGCAAGGCACTTACGCCTCGATAAGCCACCCGGAAACGGTGGGTCGATTTATCAAATAGAGGTTTTTAGAGGCTTCGGCGCGCCCGGAGCGGCCTCAATCGAGCTTCAATCTTCGGAGCAAGCGGGTCCAGCGGGGATCCGACCGCAGGCTGTCGTAAGTTGGATCGACTTTGAGATAGGCAAGCGTATCATCGCGATCATCGAGAGCCTTGTCGAGCCACTGAAAGGCCTGGTCTTTGTCGCCGAGACCGACGTAGACGATCGCAATGGCCGAGGGCGCAACGTGGCCCTGGCGACTTGGCTTCTCCAGATCGCTCACGACCTCACGCGCGGCGTCGGTTTGCCCGGCCAGCGCCTCCGCCTCGCCGAGCAGCGCCCGGTAGATAACGGCTCCGCCGGACAACTGCAGCCCTTTTTGAAACTCCGCGACGGCCTGAGGATACTGCTGCTGGTAGAGGTAAGCCTCGCCCAGACGGCGATGAGCGAGAGCGAAATTCGGCTCCAATTCGATCGTCTTCTGGCACTGTTCGACAGCCGCCGGGTACTGCCGCGCCATGAGATAAGTCCAGGCGAGATGTTCATTCAGGGAGAGGTCGACCGGATTGATCGCCAGCGCCCGCTTCGCCGTCGCAATGGACTGGTCGTCGAGGCCCATCGCCGACAGGTAGTGTGAATACCAATGCAGGGCCGTGGTATCGCCGGGATTCAGCTCGAGAGCGCGGTCGAACTCCTGTTGCGAGCCCGGCCAGTCCCAGTCGAAGATCAGTTTGACGTAGGCTAGAGATGTATGTGCCTCTCCCATCGCGCTGTCGATGGCCAAAGCGTGTTCGGCGGCCGCCCTGGCCTTCGGCATGGCCTCGCGAGGCGGCAGCTGGCTGTAGCCCGACGATCCCAGCAGGAGGTAGGAGTCGGCCAGGCCCGCGTAAGCGAGGGCGTAGTGCGGGTCGCTCTGAATGGCGCTCTGGAAGTAGCCGATGCTCTCGCTCACGCTCGCCGGCGTGCGCCGGCCCCAAAGGTACCGGCCCCGCAGGTAAGACTGGTAGGCCTGGCTGTTCTCGGTGTACCTCTTCGTGAGCTGTTGCTGTTCCTGACCGCTCAACTGAAGCTCCAGGGCCTTCGCGACCTGCTGCGAGATGGAATCTTCCACGGCGAACATGTTGGTGAATCGCTCGTCGAAACCCTGAGCCCAGAGCTCGGCGCCGTCGGCAACCCTCAGGAGACGAACTGTCACCCGGATGCTGTCCCCCGACCGCTGAATAGTCCCATCAAGAACATCGCCTACCCTCAACTGCCGTCCCGCGCCGACCGGGTCGTCGCCCTGCAAGTACCTGGTAATCGAACCCGTGGGCCGCACCACGATCTCGTGCAGTCCGGCGAGTCTTGTGATCAGCGCGTCGGGCAGCCCGAGGCCGAGGTACTCCTGGTCCGGAGACGCGCTGAGCGAGTGAAACGGCAACACCGCAATCGACCGCATGCCGCCTGTGGGCACCGTCGGCGGCTTCGGCCGGCGCCTCAGCAGATCGATCCCGGCGATCACCGCCAGACACGCCAGAGCGACTGCAATCGGCACTCGGAATCCGCGGCCCGCCGGGCGCGGCCGCGCCCTGGTGTCCGTCTCCAGGCTGCCGGGCAGCTCCTCCGTCGAGTCTTCCTCCAGGCGCATGACGTCAGCCTGGAAGACGTATCCCTTGCGCTCGATCGTCTCGATGTATTCCCGGCCGCCGGAGGTCCGGCCGAGCGCGCGATTGAGTTCCTCAATGTGGACGGTAAGATTGGCTGCGTCCGCGTAGCTGTCGGGCCAGATTCTCCTCAGCAGTTCGTCCCTTCGAAGCATTTGGCCGCCATTGCCGGCCAGGATGCCGAGAAGATCGAAGGCTTTGGGGCTCAAAGGCACGGAGGTCCCGTAACGCAGCAGCAGGTGCTTCGACGGGTACATCCGAAAGGGACCAAATTCGTAGAACCCGATTCTGGTCATAACTCAAGTTCCGGGGAGCGGAGAAGAATTGAATATAGCAAAGAAGGAGGGTGGGAGTCGGAAGGTTCAGGCTGTGGTGCGTCTGCTGTAGCGCGCCTGTCCCAGGCGCGTCAGTCGCGGGCGGGACGCCCGCGCTCCAGCAAAAAAGAAACGGGGCGCGAATCTCTCGCGCCCCGGTGAGTGTGGCAATCGAGTTTCATTAGTTGGGGAGAGTCCAGATGCTGATGTTGCTCTGGTTGTCGTCCACCGCGGCAAACTGGGAGGTCGTTTTGCCGGTCTGGACACTAAGTCCGAACGCCCCGCCCTGGTTCGGGTCGACCGAGAGTTCTTTGATGAACTGACCGCTGGTGGTGAACTCGACGATCTCGCTCGGCTGAGTTGGGTCGCCGTTGATGACGTCGTTGTTGCTGACCAGCAGGTGTCCGTTCGGGGCAAGAGTCACGGCCAGGGCGCCGTGCAGGTGCTTCTGATCCTGATAGATGATCGCTCCGGTGCCTTGATCCTGCTCGGTCGTGCCGGCATCGGGTACCGCGAAGACTTCGTTGTCGAGCGTTGAGGCCACGTAAAGAGTGTTGGTGCTGGGCTCATAGACGAGGCCGGTTGGAGCATCCACGAAGGCTGCTGGATCGCACTGGTACTGGTAGCCGGAGGCGACGGTCGCCGTGCTCTGCACCGTCACGCCCGTCGAGCTGACGAGCAAATCCAGGCGCGAAATCGTGCCGTTGAGGCCGTTGGCGACGAACAGCTTGGCCGTTGATCCCTGATCGTAAACCGTGGAATCCCAGGGGCCCACGATCATCTGATTGTTGACGATGCTGCTGACTTCCTGCCCGCTGCTGTTGATGACCAGGATGGAACCGTCCGTAGCGGTGCCGCAGGTGCCGTCCGTTGACGGAAAGTTGCCCACCAGCACGTAACCCATCTTCAGAACTTGCAGGGCTGTCGAAAGACCCAGGGGAGCCGTCCCTTGGAAGAACAGGGACTGCGCGCCATTCCTGATCCTGACGATGGTCGTGCCGGTTCCCTGCAGATTCTGGGAGTCATTGAAGTTCGATACGAGGACGTCACCAGCCTGGATCGTGCCGCCGGTCGGAAAAGACGGGGGCACGAAGGCCACGCCGTAGGGATTGACGTCGCCGTTCGAGGGAACGGTGGAAACGGTCACGATGGGACTCGGCAGAAACGGCGCCGAATTCTGAGTGCCTTGCTCGGCCGCCGGCGTGAGGCTCGCGAAAGCCATCGTCAGGGCTGCGGCAAGAGTCATACGCATAAAGCTGAGGCTTTTCTTGTTCATTGGATTTCCTCTCTACGTTTTAAGTTGTGTTCTCGCCGACGGCGTGAACCGGAGCAAGTCAGTCTGCCTTGCGCTCGACAAGTGCGTCTGTCTCGCTCTCAACCTAGGAAGCGCCTTTTATGGCTGGATTCCCTCACGCTTGGAGAAAAAAATCAGACAGATGCGCAGGTGAGATGACGCAGTGCAGGGAGGGCAGGCAGAGACAGTGTCCGCAACCCTTCGCAGACCTCATTGGAAAGAGCCATCAGTGCGGAACGTTCTCATGAACTTTCGCGGGCCCATTTGCGACCCCGGAAATCCATCCTCTTGATGCCGCCGGCGCGCTCCGTTTCCGAGCCCTCTGCGTTTTCTGCTTCTCTCAAATCCCAACATGTGCTACTACCTCCTTGACTGGAGGTTTCCGATGATCAAATGGACGCGCCGGGATCTGTTGAAGACCAGCTTGCTCGCGCCAACCGTGGCGGCAGTCGCCCAGGGGGCCAACGCCTTCGGAAAAGCCGCGCGCGATGCCTGGCGCGAGCCTGCCAGCAGCGGCCCGCCGGCTGCAGCACCCATGGCCGCTGCCCCTGAAGTCGGTGCCGGACGCGAGCGTCTGCTGCTCGATTTCGGTTGGCGCTTTCATTTCGGGCACGCCGACGATCCCGCCAGGGACTTCGGATTCGGCAGCGGGAGGTCCGGCAACTTCCAAAAGACGGGTAACTTCCTTCCCGCCGGCGCTCTGGCCTTCGATGACGGCGACTGGCGTTCCCTCGATCTGCCTCACGATTGGGCGATCGAGCTGCCCTTTACGAACGATCCGGCGCTCGCGAGCAAGGGTTTCTATCCGCTGGGCCGCGCTTACCCCGCCACGAGCGTCGGCTGGTATCGCCGCGTTTTCGAGCTTCCCGCCACCGACGCCGGCAAGCGAATCACGATCGAGTTCGACGGCTCTTACCGCGAAACCATGGTGGTGTTCAACGGCTTTTACATCGGACGGCACAGTGGCGGATACGACCCCTTCAGCTTTGACGTGAC